>JAHIRR010000226.1 GCA_018818505.1 Candidatus Omnitrophota bacterium
CTTAAAACAGAGAAGAGAATATTTGCGTTCAAAGACAAAGATAAGAATAGATTTTCACAGTCCTCACATGAGCAAGATCGAAGCGATTTTATCCAGAGGAGACAGGAAGATAAACCATGTTATACAAATGGCCTGGAAAAAAGGCGCCAGGCTTCAGGCATGGACAGAGCATTTTAACTACAATCTCTGGATGCAGTGCTTTGAAGAGTGTGGAATTGACCCACAGGCTTATTTAACTAAAACTGATCCGACCCAGGTTTTGCCATGGGGTTTTATCCAGTCCTAAGCCCTAAAGTAGTTACCTGGCAAGGCCAGGCCTCGGCTTTTTTAAAAGCCGAGGCCTGGCCTTGCCAGGTAAAGTTGAGGGGTGGGGCTTGAAGTTGTGGGGGTTGTAGGGTATAATAAGGTCGGGGTTGAAGCTTAAAATGGAGGTTGATATGTTCTATTTCTTAAAAAAGATGTCCCTGGTCCCAAAAGGCTTAAAGTACAAGACGATGATCGCCTTTTCTCTGATGTCGCTTATACCGCTTTTGATATGCGTATGGCTTGTTACGACCTACATCTTTCCTAACATTGCTTTATTTCTTGGTCTTTCACTGGGCAATATAAGTCTAATATTGGTAATATCTATCATTATATCTCTCCTTGGACTTTATACGATAAAGCAGATGATAGATCCTGTTGTCCGAATAGCGGGAGACGCAAAGGATATTGCAGGAGGGGATGTGAGGAAAGTGATCAAAGTAGATCGCGAGGATGAGATCGGCGATCTGTCAAAGTCTTTAAATATTATGACGCAAAAGATCAAGGAAAACATAGAAGAGCTGAAGAACTATGGCGAAAAGACAAAATTGATCAATATGGAGATAAATAAGAAGGTACTTGCGCTTTCAGGGCTTTTGCAGGTAGGCAATCTCATATCTTCTTCAAATGATCTTTTAAGGATCCTTAATTTCATATCGCAAAAGATATCAGAGCTCGAGAACGGTTCCTGTTCGTTTATTATGCTGCCGGACAGCGCTTCAGGAGAGATCAGGGCATTTTCATATTCAAATATTGAAGAGAAGAGTTTAAAAAATTTAGTGCTTAAAAAAGACGATCTTGCCGCAGAGATACTTATTATAGATAAGTCTTTGAGATCCAAGAGCATAGCAGCAAATAAAATCATGGCCTCGCTTAATTTGAAAAACATTGTTATTCTCCCGATATTTATTTCCAGAAGGCCTTACGGCATGCTCGTGTTAGGCACTACAAAAGAGGACTTCCTGTTTAAGGACGATGAAAAAGAGCTTCTGAGGATATTTGTTAAACAGGCTACAATAGCTATTGAGAATGATGCTCTGATAAAGAAAGCAAAGGAGCTTGCGGTAAAGGATGAATTAACGGGCCTTTACAACGAAGGTTTTATATATGCAAGGCTTGACGAAGAAATAAAAAGGGCATGTCTTTACCAGAGGCCGTGCGGTTACTTGCTCATAGATATTGATGATTTCAAGGATTTTCACGAGCGCTTTGGCGAGTCAAAGGCAGATATACTGCTAAAATGTTTAGGCGGGATGCTTAATAGCAGTGTGACAACCGTGGATAAAGTCGGCCGCCTGTCTATAGACAGGTTTGCGGTAATTGTTCCTGAGAAAAATAAAAAGCAAGTCGCGAGCGTTGCGGAGGATATAAGGAAAAAAGTAGAATCTGATCTCGCGAAGGTCATGGACTTTAGCGGGAAATTGACCGTAAGCATAGGCGTGAGCGAGAATCCCATAGATGGTTCGAGCGCAGACGAACTTATGAAAAAGGCAGCGGAACTGGTAAAAAATGCTAAATCTCTGGGGAAGAATCGGGTAGTCGTCTAAAACAAACCACAGAGAACACAGAGAAAAACTATAATTTAAAAAATCTCTGTGTTCTCTAAAAGAATATCTTTTGTAAGATATTACAAGAAGTTTTTAACAACGGAAACACTGAAAAAAAAGAAAGATGAATCTAAATACAAATACAAAAAACTTTCATGCTTCCGTGGTAAGTTTTGGCAAAGAAGGAATAAAAAGACTTAACTTATGAGTACACAGAGGATTTTATTATAAAAGATCTCTGTGTTCTCTGTGGTATCTTTTTAATATCGAAAGGAGAATTACATGTCGATAGATCTAAATCAATTATTGAAAGAGATGGTTAAACAGAATGCGTCGGACCTGCATTTGGGGGTCGGGTCTATCCCGCATCTAAGAGTACATGGGGGGCTTGTGGCTCTTGATGAAAAGGAATTGACTGAGAATTCGTCAAAGGATTTAATATACTCTATTCTTACCAATGAGCAGAAGGCGCACTTTGAAAGAGACAGGGAATTGGATTTCGCATTTACTAAAAAAGAATTCGGCAGATTCAGGGTCAATGTGTTCTGGCAAAGGGGACACGTGGGAGCTGCTATCAGGGCGCTGCCTTTTAAGATACGGAGTTTTGAGGAATGCGGCCTGCCAGTAAAGGTAATGGAGGGGTTCTGCGAAAAACCCA
>JAHIRR010000227.1 GCA_018818505.1 Candidatus Omnitrophota bacterium
ACTAATGCAGACATGACTTACCTCCCTTTCTTCCGCGTATTTCCGCGCTACCTCCGCAACCCCGGAGGTTGCCAACACGGCAGCCTCCGGGGTTGCGGAGGTCTATTCCGCGTAGATTCCGCGATTAACTAATCTTCGCTTCCTTAAGCAAGTACTGCATCACCTTCGCGTTACGCATATTCACTGCCATTTCATCCAGCATGTGATTTTTTTCTAAATGACCTCTTACTTCTTCTTTTGTCTTTTTGTACTGAACTGCCATTTCCTCGATCCGCTTATCTATATCCTCTTGTTTTAAATGTATCTTCTCTGCCTGCGCGATCTTATCCAATATAAAAAATGCCTTTACCTGTCGCACTGCCTGCTTCCCTGCATTCTCCTCTAATTCCTTCTTATCCTTGTCAGAGAGAGTAAATTTTTTATCAGGATTTTGTTTATTTTGAATAGCCTGCATGTACGCGATCCTGGAATTCGTATCCTTTACGAGTCTTTCTTTCTCGCCATTCATCAGCGACTCAGGCACCTCGAAATTCACAGCCTCAACGAGCTGGTTTATTACCTGCACCTCCAGATCAGCCGCGCTATCCTGTTCCAGCCTCTGTTTCAGAGACTCTCGTATGGCATCCTTTAATTTTTCCAGATTCTCGCACCCCAGATCCTTTGCAAATTCATCATCCAGCTTCGGAACCACCTTTTCTTTTTGGTCGTTGTCCTTCTTAGGCACTTGCTGGGCATTCGCCTCTCTCAGGGATTCCAAATTTTTATGCACATCTTCTTCCTTCACCTCTGTACTTTTCTTTTTCAATCTCAAACCCTTATAACTTCTCAAAGAAAAATCAGGCCTTGTCTCAATGCTTGCTGTATAAGAAAGTCCTTCTTCTAAATCCATCTTTACGTCACTCACCTCAGGATAACCTATGGGATCCAGCTTGTGCTGTTCCAAAATCTTTCTATAGGTCTCTGGAATAAGGTTCTTTATGACTTCTTCCTTTGCGGTCTTAGCATAATGCTGTTCCAATAAATCCCGCGGCGCTTTTCCTACCCTGTAACCAGGAACACTGGCAACCTTGCCTATACCCTTATAGACCTTCTCGAGCTCGTCCTTCACCTTCTCAGCTGGGAGTTTTACCTCGACTATTCTTTTGCAATTCTTGAGTTTTTTTATGTTAGACTTCATGTCTTTTTAACCACAGAGTTCACAGAGAAAAATTAAAGTTTTTCCTCTGTGCACTCTAATTTTTAAACCCGAATTCCCGAGTCTTTTAGTTTAATAAAAACTTCTTTTTTTAAAGCAAAATACGAGATCACAGAGATTTTTTTAAATTAGCCTCACTTCGTTCGGCACAACGCGAATTATCGCGAATCAAACGCATATATTCGCGAATATTCGCGTTGGATTTGCGTATATTCGCGTTTTATTGAAATTCCATACAATAAATTATATCTTTTTCTCTGTGTTCTCTGTGGTTTCTTTTTTCCTACATGCGAAATTTTTCACCCAAATATATCTCCCGCGCCTTAGGGTCGCCGATTAACTTTTCTGCATTCCCTGATATGAGGATGCGTCCATCTGCCATTATATACGAACGGTCTGTTATTTCAAGTGTTTCTCGAACATTATGATCTGTGAGAAGTATCCCAAGCCCTTTTGCCTTTAGCTCTGAAATAATCTCCTGCGCGTCAGCCACTGCGATCGGATCTATGCCGCTGAATGGCTCGTCCAGCAGTATAAACAATGGATTTGTCACCAAGGCCCTTGTTATCTCCAGCCTCCGCCTCTCACCGCCTGAGAGCATGTATGCCTTTTTCTTTGCAAGAGGGCCTATATGCAATTCCTCAAGAAGGTCCTTGAGTCTTTTTTTCCGAACTGTCCTTGGAAGATCCAGTGTCTCCAGTATCGCCATGATATTCTCTTCAACGCTGAGTTTTCTAAATATGGATGGTTCCTGTGAAAGATAACCAATGCCACTTCTGGCTCGCTTAAACATCGCCAGCTTCGTGATATTTTTCCCATCAAATATTATCGCGCCATCATCCGGCTTTAGCATGCCCACCACCATGTAAAATGTAGTGGTCTTTCCCGCGCCATTAGGGCCCAATAGCCCCACGACTTCACCTCTTTTTATCTTTATATTCACGCCATTCACTACACGCTTACCGTCGTAGGACTTGGTGAGGTTTTTTATTTCCAATAAATGTTCGCTGTTATTCATTTTGTTTCACGAAATAACCAAGATACAAGAAACAATAACCAAATAATGACCAATATCCAAATTCCAATAATCAAACCCGTGTCAGCTAGGATGTTTGGTTATTGATTATTGGTAATTGCCCGCTGCTTTGCAGCGAGGTCTCGCCGAAGGCGGAGAATTTATTTGATTATTGTATCTTGGTTATTGGTTATTTCGTGTTATCTCCATTTATTTTCATTGTTCTGAATGACTAATTTTGACCGCTTGGGTAATATCACGCGGCCCTGATCGACTAAGTATATTGCCTTCTCGCTATAAGTAATGTTCTCGTCACTTACGATCCGCACATTACCTCTTGCCACCACGCATCTCACACGCCGCGTATCATCATTGAAATATACATCAATGCGGTCCGCAAAAATATCACCCTTGCTATCCTTTACCTTTACATTGTTTAAAAACGCGGCGCGATTTTTATTATAATTGATCTCCAGGGGGCCGTCACAGGTTATTGTAGTGCCATCTGTGCTCTTGGCCACGACATCATCCTGCAGGCTCACTAGATTATTTTCTCTGTCAAATTTTCCTTCTTTTGCCTTTAACTTAAGAGATGACTCTTTCCCATAGCTTAAGGCTGAAACCTCATCTATCTTGATCTCATCGTCCTCGACTTCAGCTGATTTGCCGCTCAGCTTCCACTGCTTCTCTCCGCCATCCTCATACTGCACAAGCGAAAATCCATCTACCTCCTGGTCAGACTCCGCCGCATACGATGCATAGCATAAATTCAAGATTAACAGACTTGTAAAAATAAATTTAAGCATATTTTATCCGGCTACGGCTACGGTTACGATGCTCGTATCGGTAACGGTTACGATGTCGGTTACGGCCGTTACCGTAACCGCCGACGTAACCGTTACGGGCATCGACACCGTAACCGTTACCGATCTTTTAAGGTTTAGTCTTCCATCTCTCATGGAACCACACCCATTGTGAAGGAAATTTTCTAACATGATCCTCGATAACCTTTGTGTAACGCTGTGTATTTTCTAAAATATCTTTTTGTTTATCGCCGCTTTTTTGTAATTCTATAGGCCGGCCAACTAGAATCTCATGGCCAAATCCTTTTCTCGCCATGAAACACGGTATTATTGGAACGCCTGTTAAGAAATTCAGGACTGCTGGGCCATTTGGTGTATATGCCTTGCGGCCAAAAAAATCCACGAACACGCCTGAAACGCTGTCCATGTCCTGGTCCGGCATTATCCCTACAAATTCATTCTTTCTTAAAATAGCGATTACTTCTTTTGCCGAGGCATCTCTATACAAAACATTCACGCCATGACGCTTTCTGACCTTATTCAAAAATCTCTCGAAATATTCATTTCTCACGCGGCGCGCAATAACATTGACCTTGTAACCCTTTAGCGCGAAATAATGCGCCATGAGCTCCCAGTTTCCGAAATGCGCTGATAATACTATGCCGCCTTTGCCCTGCTTTAAAAGCCTCTCGATCGACTCAAAACCTTTGCACTCTATATATCCATCTATATTGACCTTATTAAATTTTGAAAGCGATATTACCTCTACAAAATTTTTCCCTAGATTTTCAAAGACCTGGCGCGCTATAAGAGGCTTATCTATCCTGGAATCATCGAGGGAGAACTCAAGATTATCTAACGCAATACGCCTTTGTTTTTTAAGAAAAAGAAAAGCTATTCTTCCTATACACTGCCCAAGTTTTAGCCCTAATCTTAGAGGTAGGAGATATATAAAAAAACTAACTACTCTAAAGAGCGCATATGCAACAATTCGTCTTGGCTTCCTCTTTGCCATAGCCGAAATATATTATCATATATAGCTGATATAAGTCAATATAATTTAAGGCGGAGGTATACTAAGAGGAAGATTTTTGAAAGAAAATGACCTTCTTGATGTGTCTATATATATGTGGGACGGTTACGGTGACGATGCCCGTAACGGTTACGTCAGCGGTTACGGTTACGTGTAAATAAGGGGGGTACTCATGGAAAAGAGAGCTAGATTAAAAAGCTTTCGGGATTTAGAGGTGTATCAGAACTCATATAAGGCTATGTTGGTAGTTTATAAAGATATACTACCTAAGTTACCCAGGGAAGAGTATTTTGATCTTAAAGATCAATTAAGAAGATCTACTAAGGCAGTTCCTAGGTTAATTGCTGAAGGCTATGCAAAGAGACATCAGAATAAAGGATTCCAGAAATATATAGATGATGCTATGACAGAATCCAATGAAACCATTGTCTCATTAAGTCAAGTTAGAGATCTATGCTCTCTTCATGTAAATACTAGATTATGCGAAGACTTAATAGATAAATATGATAAAACAAGTAGGCAACTCTATAAACTAGCCTTGGCTTGGAGCAACTTTAACGGACGTAACCGCTGACGTAACCCTAACCGATACGGGCATCGTAACCGTTACCGTAACCGGATAACGGAAGAGGCAATCAATATACTACTAAATTAAGTGTATGTCTTTCGCCATTCTGTTCCATGACCACACTTGTCTTTGTAATCTCAACTACCTTCAGGCCGCCAAGCATGTCCCCTACTTTTACGACATCGTCGTTAATAATGGCGAGTGGATTATCTTCATCCCACATAATGCCATTCACAGCCAATCCTTCAAATCCGATATCCTCAGGAGTATTCGCTCCCAATGAAAATGGGTCCCTTCCCCAGCCTTCCTTTATGGTGGATTCTTCTATCTCAGGTGCCTCAAAAGAGATAGGCGCTGACATAGAAGATGTAATAGCTGCACCACTCTTGGCCATGGATCGCTTCTTTGCCTGAATCTTCTGCACATTGCCGAGAACCAGGAATATCAAAAATATGACACCGATCCCGGTTATCGTAAGTTCCATTCTTTCTTTTTTGCCTAGATTCTTCATTATTAATTCGCTTCGCTCATTAATACACAGATTATCACAGATCTCTGCTTGGACAATGCACTTTACAGATGATCGCAGATGTATTTATCTGTGATCATCTGTATCTTTTAATCTGTGCTCATCTGTGTAAAATCATTTTCCCAATATATGCGCAGTCAAATCTACCTCTGCCTCTACCCATGGAGATATATCCTCATCCCTCTCTATATCAACCTCGTCTACAGAAACCATTGGAGACTTATTTGTCTCAAGACTCATAAGAAACTCTCCTAAATTCCTGTATCTGGCCTTGACGTTTAAAGTAAGCGGCATGCACTTACAGAAATAATCTGCGATCTTAAGCTCTCTTCCTCCGTCATCCCTGTATATATTGAAATTCTCTGGCTTTAAAGACACGACATTTACCTTAAATCGCTTTGCCTCTTCATTTAACTGCTTTATTATATCTGAGACCCCTTTTTCAAAAGGAAAAGCACTCTCAAGCAAGGCCAAATTCTTTCGCATATCTACGATATTATCCTGCAGATTTTCCTGCCCGCCTATAAAATCATAAAGCTCTTCTATCTCTTCCTTCGCCTCTTTATGGCTAGTACTTAATCTTTTTACCTCTCCGTACTTCGGCAGGTATATAAACTGCAGCACTATCACTACGACAAGCAAAAATATAGCGCCAGTTACAATATCTTTTCTATTTTTTATGTCAAACTTTATATTCATGCTTATTCGAGATTGCACCTTATTTCAAAATCCAGTGCGCCTTTGGAGCGATCCTCATTTTTTTCACTGAATACCAATTTCACTTTTTCGAACATAGGCGAGGCCTCAAGATTAGACATGAACTCGCTCAACTCCTCTTCCTTTAAGACGACACCTGAAAGCTCTATATGCGGCTCTGTATCCTTTATAACTAGACTGTCCAAGACTGCTGAAGGAACCATGAGATTACTCAGCTCTTTCATTGTCTTTCCTGTCTCTATGGTGCTGGAAGAAATAGTATTCACAGCAGAGCCAAGGATGACCATCTTATCCTTAATTGCCCTTATGTCGACTACAGTCTCTAGATGCTGATTATATATCTCTAATTCCTTTTTTAAATTAACTGCCCTAGCCAGCAATATTCCATATGAAAACAAAAATATAAGGCCAAGGACAATTGAGATCATCCTCAGAGAAACCTTCTTCAATTCCCTGCCTTTTTCTTCTTTGAATTTCTCTGGCAGCATGTTTAAATCAGTATTCCTCATTAAGCCTAAACCAACAGCCTCTGCGATTTCAGGAAGCGGATCTAAAATCTCGATCTCTATCTCTTTGGATAGATATTCCTTGAGGCCTTTTAACTTTGCACCGCCTCCTGCGAGTATGATCTTTTTGACAGGCGCGCATCCAAACTGGTGCTCGCAATACTCAAAAGATCTCTTTATCTGAGTAACGAGCCGCTCTAAAACCGGCCTCATCATCGATAATATCTTCATATCATCTGAG
>JAHIRR010000228.1 GCA_018818505.1 Candidatus Omnitrophota bacterium
ATAGCCCCGCCGCCGACTCTTGCTCCGGTCTTTTCTACCTCCCCGGGCAGGACTCGAACCTGCGCAGAAATGGTTACAATATCGACAATATTACATGCCTAAAACCCTAAAAACACCTCGTAAAAAATGAGACTTGAATAAGAAGAATTATTATAAGATTAGCAACGGATTTTTTTCTAGCGGTGTGCAGAAATTATGAGCACTATTAATGCGGTCAGATTCTACCGTAGATAATTATCGCAACATACTGTAAAATATAGAGTTAATAGATTAAATCACCTATCAACTATATATCAATCAAATCATAAGCGAAAAAGGAGAATAGCCTCATGACTAAAAGAGCATCTCGGACCAAAGCTTCAAACCCCACTCATCCTTATATCACAAACAATGCGCTTTTCCAAGAGTTTTTGACGCTTTTGGGCAAGATGGTGCAAAGCAACCTCATCAGGCAGATAGAATATCTTAAGGTTGAGAATCAGATTCTCCGCAGTAAATTCGGGTCCAGAATCACTACCACTGCCAGTGAAAAACGAAGGCTTATTAAATTTGGGCTGCCTCTCGGAGGCGCTATCAGGGATGCTATATCTATTGTGAGTTACTCTACTTTTCGCAGATGGGTATCAAAGGGCATATCTTCCGGGAAACAGCCAAAAAGAGGACGGCCTAAAAAGTCAACTCAGGAAATAATAAACCTGATTGTGCGCCTCGCTAAAGAG
Organism: Candidatus Omnitrophota bacterium; assembly: GCA_018818505.1. The sequence continues at coordinate 720 of JAHIRR010000228.1, forward strand.
AATCCTACATGGGGTTATGGCAGGATCATGGGTGAACTTAAAAAACTAGAAATAACAAGTCTGTCCCGCAATACCGTAAAAGCCATATTAAGGAATAACGGAATAGATCCTTCTCCTAAAAGAGGCGAAGATACATGGGACGCTTTTTTAAAAAGGCATTTTGAGACACTTTGGGCGTGTGATTTCTTCACAAAGACTGTATGGACAGCCATGGGACCTAAAATATTTCATGTGTTATTTTTCATAAATATCCGCACGCGTAAAGTCCATATAGCGGGTATAACCAAATATCCCAAAAAAGAATGGGTGACAACCAGGGCAAAAACCATATCATTTTTATTCCAGGACGATAAATCAAAAGCGCTTATACGCGATGGAGATAAAAAATATCCCGAAGGGTTCGACGAGATATTCAGAAAACACAATACAACTGTTAAAAAGATATCCTACCGTGCTCCGAATCTTAATCCTTATTGTGAGGGGTGGGTAGGCACCGTAAAACGTGAATGCCTTAATCATTTTTTCGTATTCGGTGAAACTCATTTCAAATATCTCGTGAATGAATATGTAAAATATTACAATACTGTCCGGCCGCATTCTTCCATGGGCAATCTGCCTCTTGATTACAGAACAGAAAATAATAACGGAAGAATCGGATGCGACTCAAGGCTAGGAGGGATTATAAGGCATTATTACAGGGTATAGGGTTAATTTATCATTTGCCCTTGACTTTGTATCCTTTATTGAGTACAATTGTACTCAGATAGGAGTAACTATGTTGGATAGTTTATATATCTCGAAATCAAAAATCAGGCGCGATTTACTTGCTTTGTTTTTCACCAATCATTCTAAAAAGTATTACCTCAGAGAACTACAGCGCATGCTGAGTTATTCTGCCGGCAGTATACGCAGAGAGCTCTTGAGGTTTCAAAAGGACAACCTTTTCCTAACACAAAGAACTGGAAATCTGCTTTACTACTCATTGAACACCAAACATCCTCTCTTTAATGAATTAAAAAATATCGTTTCTAAAACTGTTGGTGTCGAAGGTCTTTTAAAAAAGACGCTATCGCCGATCAAAAACATAAAGATAGCTTTTATTTACGGTTCATTCGCCAGCGGTAAAGAAAATTTTTCAAGTGATATAGATCTTATGATAATAGGAAACTCCGACACTTCCTCTCTTTACAAAGCCATAAATAAATTGGAAAAAAAACTGGAACGGGAAATCAATCCAACGATTTATTCCATGAAAGAATATAAAGCCAGGAAAAAAGAGGGGAGCGGTTTCATAACAGACCTTTTGGAAAATTCGAAAATAATGCTGATAGGAGAAAAGGATGATTTATAAGGACTCTAAGGAATTTCTTTTAAAAGAAGGGCTGATTAAAAAATGCCCCGCAAATTCTAAGGCGATAAACAATCTTTTAAAACGCGCGCGTACCGATTTGAAAACCGCGAGAAGAAATCTCGAGCTCGACGAAGAATGTGCTTATAATTACGCTTACAACGCGCTTTTGCGCTCAGGCCTCGCCTTAATGTCAAGCCTGGGGTTCCGGCCGGATATTAAAGATAAACATCTAACCGTTGTGAGATTTGCAAGTGGTATACTCGGCAATGAATTTAAACAATTAATCAATGATTATGATTTTATGCGAAAAAAAAGGCACAGATTTATCTATGAGCCGGATATCCCATGTTCAAGAAAAGAAGCCAAAGATGCTATTAAAACCGCCGAAGAATTCGTAAATAAAATTTCCGCGTTTATATCCGCAGAAAACCCACAGTATAAATTCAAATTCTGAGGTTTCCTTTTCAATACTTCTCTCTTTCCCAATCAGAGAGGTATATCAAAATATCGGCCAAATAAGTGTCATCAGCGACTCGTAGTTCCCCCAGTTTCACCGATCTGTAATTCCCATCCCTTCAGTTACAATTCTTTTAATCTTTTCTGATTTTTAAAAGATAGCAGCAGTATTTTCTTTTTTGCTTCTTTTTTCTTTTGTTAATAACGTGGATATGTGGATAAGTTTTCCTGCTACAATCATATTCTTTGTTGTGAACCGGGAATATTACAAGGAGGCAGGAAAATGACAAATCATATCTGCATACACTGCGGCAAAAGCTTTAGACCCAATCCAAGAGTTAAAAATCAAAAATATTGTAAAGACGAAAACTGTCAGAAGGCCAGGCGTAACAGATGGTATAGAGAGAAGCTGGTTAAAGACAGAGATTATAGGGATAACCAAAGACGGTGCCAGAAAGACTGGCTCCTCAGCCACCCCTGCTATTACAAGGAGTATAGAGCCAAACATCCGGGATATGTAGAGCGCAATAGAGTATTACAGCTAAGGCGTAATGCAAAGAGAGGTAAAGACAAAGTATCCAGAATGATTGCAAAAATTGACTCGTTAGACAAAGTCTTTTTCTCTCGGAAAGGAGAGCTGTTTAAGCTCATTCCACAAGAGAGCCAAATGATTGCAAAAATTGACTCGTTCATTGTTAAGCTTATTCCCTATAAAGAGTTAGGAAGTTACAGATAGAGATGAACTTGATTGCAAAATATGACTCGATAGACAAAAGATGTGAAAGATATTAGGATGAATACCATAAAACGGAGAAAAAGGAAAGGGGGCGCAAAAGATGAACGTTGAAGTATGGGCTGAGGCAAAGAGGTTGTATTTTATAGAACACTTATCTATGAGAAGGATCGCCAAAATTATGCATCTGGACCGTAAGACAATACGCAGGGCTATCCAAATGGAAGAATACCGTAGTAGAAAAAATGTGTCACTAAACAGGCATTCAAAGCTTGATCCGCATAAAAAGGACATATCTGAATTATTAGAAAGATACAACTCTCTTTCAGCAGAAAGGATCTATGAGGAGATAAAAAAAATTGGATACTCAGGAAAGATAAGTATCCTGCGGGATTACCTGCGTAAGATACGAGATACTAAAAAAGAGGCATACTTGAGGATAGAGACTCTGCATGGAGAACAAGCCCAGGTAGACTGGTTAGACTGCGGAACCATAAAGATAGGAGAATATATACGAAAACTCTCATGCTTTGTGATGGTATTAAGTTATAGCCGTCTTATGTATCTGGAGTTTACCCTGTCACAGAGATTGGAGAGTTTTATCCAGTGCCACATAAATGCATTCAGATTCTTTAAAGGCATATCCAAAAAGATTATCTATGATAATCTAAAAAGTGTAGTGCTGGTAAGATTTGGAAGGGAGATCAGATTCAATCCGAGGTTTGAGGCATTCAGGGGATACTATATGTTTGAGGCCTCTCCCTGTAACCCTTATTCTGCCCATGAAAAAGGAAAGGTGGAAAGCGGGATAAAATATGTAAAGCACAACTTCCTGAAAGGAAGAAGCTTTAAATCGTTCACGGATCTTAAAGAACAATCTGTGAAGTGGTTGAGGGAAACGGCAAATATAAGGATACACGGCACAACTCATAAAAGGCCTGTTGATTTATACGATATGGAAAAAGATAAGCTAATGGCTCTGCCGGATAAAGATTATGATACCAGAGTAATAATCCCGGCTAAAAGTACAAAAGACTGCCGTGTAAGATTTGACAGCAACACTTACTCTGTGCCATTTCAATATGCCTGTAAAGCATTAACGCTCAAAGCCACGGATACAGAAGTTACAATATATAACAATAACACCTTGATCGCACATCACAAGAGGACATATGAGAAGTACCTGTCTATAGAAGACCCCGGGCATTACCAGGAGCTTATAGCTATGAAGAAAAAGGCCTTAAAGTATAAAAAGAGGGATGAATTTTTAGGCCTGGGAGATGGGTGTGAGGAATATCTTAAGGGCATGGTTGGTTGCGAGCTCAATCTCAGCCATCACATTGAGAAGATACTGGCCATGGTAAATATATATGGGAAGAAAATTGTCCTTCAAGCAATTAACCATGCTTTAAAGTATAGGGCATTTGGATCTAGCTACATCAAGAATATCATCTTACAGCATAGGAAAGGCCGCGATAAACATATAAATCCAATCTCTATACAAGGGAGTGACGAATTTAATAATGCGAGCGTGGAAGAACGGGATTTAGACTTGTATGACGATTTATTCAGCGAGGAGGAATAACAAAATGGATGTAAAAGAACAACTGCAGCACGACCTTGAATATCTAAGGCTAATGCGGATCAAGGAGATACACGGGGAAGCCGCAAGAGAGTCATCGGAGAAAAATCTCTCTCATATAGAATATCTAGCAAAAGTTATATCAGAAGAAGCTTCTGCGAGATTCCAAAGATCAGTAACTGCAAGAATACATCAGGCACATTTTTCTGTTATAAAGACCGTGGACGGTTTTGACTTCAATCATCCTGAGAATATCAATAAACAACAGGTACTAAAGATACTGGATATGGATTTTATAGAAGATAAAAAGAATGTAATAATCTTAGGCCCACCTGGCGTAGGTAAGAGCCATATAGCCCTTTCTATTGGCTATAAGGCATGTCTAAAAGGAATAAGAGCATACTTTACAACAGCAATGGATGTAATCAATCATTTACGTGCATCCATCGCTGATAATACATTTTTGAAATGTATGAAACAATATACAGGACCAAAACTACTCATAATTGATGAATTAGGGTATCTGCCGATTGACAAAGAGGGTGCAAATTTGTTGTTTCAGATCGTCTCCCAGCGATATGAACGCGGCTCTATCGTGCTTACATGTAATAGAGCATTCAAGGACTGGGGACATATCTTTCACGACAACACTATTGCCTCTGCTGTTATCGACAGGCTTATTCATCATAGTGAGGTAGTCAAAATACAAGGAGAGAGTTATCGCGTAAAGGACAGAAAGACCAAGAGAAAGCTAACATAAACAGAAACCTCCTTCACTATAAACAAAGGTCTTATTCTGTGTGGTCAGTTTATAATGTTCAGCGAAGTATTATGTCCAGCTGCAAAAAGTGGGGATATCTAAATCGGTGATACTGGGGGAATTTGAAATCGGCGGTTACACGGATGTATGTAAGTGAGCCCTCCGAGGAGATTCCCTGCCATATTGATCCTCTAAAAGAAGAAACCCCGCCCCGTACTGATAACAGTACAAGACAGGGTTCTCCTGAGCGTCAACAATGGCGGAGAGGCAGGGATTCGAACCCTGGAGACGGTTGCCCGCCTACGTGCTTTCCAAGCACGCGCACTAGGCCAAGCTATGCGACCTCTCCAAAAACAATAGCTTGCATATTACACTTTCTGAAAAACTTTTCTCATTATATTATCTAATTTCTGAAACGTCTCTTTACTGTGGTATCTTAATTTAAAAGTACCTCTGTCGCTAAGTTTCCCTTTATAACCTCGAGGAATCAATATTATTGTTTTATTAAAGCGGCTTAAAGGGATTTTAGTAACTCTCGACCAAAATTTTTCAACCTTACCCTCATTAAGATCTTTATAAATAAACAACTGCCCTTTTAACTTCTGTTCATGAATAAGAAGAACTTTGCGCATAAAAAGAAGGAACAACTTAATTAGCTTTGGATCAGCGTTTGTAAATTCAATAACCCAATGATATACATTATTGACACGGCGTTTATCCCTGCGTAAACGAGTGCCTTCGCAACTATATAACGCAGCACCTACCATTTTTAATTCTTTTTTAGTAAACCCATTGTCCATAAACAAAGTCTACAAAAACAACTGCTTCCAGGAATAACAGTAAAACTGTTTTGATCCCTCGTAAGATGCTGACAGAAAATTCATAAAAGATACATTGAACAAAAAGCTGATTACCGCAAATACAATTACAAGATTAACTATGTACAAAAAGGATATAGAAAATAAATATCCTGATTTTATTAAATCTGATTGCTTTTCTCTTATGGACTGCGCAGTGTATGAAAGATGAAACATAAGAGTAAAACCTATCAGAAATATAAAAATGCCTGAAAACCTGTCTACATCTATAAAGAACGACAATAAAAAATACAAAAGTGCTATAAAAACTGTATATCCTGGGATAAGATACGGCGCCAATGCAACAAAAAGATTAGGCGTGGTAGTCTTTATGCTGCCGCCTTTACTGGATACCTTCATGCCCTTGACCTTCCCGCCTGAAAAAAATGTTGCTATCGCATGCGTAAGTTCATGCCCAAGGACATATAAAAAATCTAGTTTTACAAAGATCAGGTGCAGAACAGAATAGGCTAATGCGCCTAATATAAAAAGAATGCCTGATTCTGAAACATATTTTACTGCTATTATCCCTTTATAGAAGCTCGTGGTGAGCGCTACGCATGCAGGGATAAGCAAGATGCTTCCTATAAAACGTATTATCTTTATAAGCATCTATTTCTTAGTAATCTTGTCAAGGCCATTCATGTATGGCCTGAGCGCTTCTGGTATTAAGATGCTACCATCTTTCTGCTGGTAATTCTCTATTATTGCAATGACTGTCCTGGCTAGCGCAATACCAGAACCATTAAGCGTATGGACATGTTCTAACTTTTTCTTGCCTTTTGGTCTATATTTTATATTTGCCCGCCGAGCCTGAAAGTCAGTGAAGTTGCTGCAGCTGGAGACTTCAAGATTTTTTTCAATGCCTGGGGCCCATGCCTCAATATCATAGCACTTAGAGGCAGCAAAGCTTATATCACCTGTTGAAAGCATTATCACGTGATAAGAAAGCCCCAGCCTCTTCAACACCTCTTCTGCATTATTAAGTAAGCTCTCAAGCTCATCATAAGACGAATCTGGCTTTACGAACTTGACCATCTCTACCTTGTCAAACTGGTGCACCCTCATAAGGCCCTTTGTATCTTTGCCATATGAGCCTGCCTCTCGCCTAAAACAAGCAGTATAGGCAGTATAGCATATAGGCAGCTTTTCCTCATCTAATACCTCATCCCTGTGCATATTTGTCACAGGCACCTCTGCTGTAGGAATAAGAAACAGGTCGTCATCCTTTAGACAATACATATCTTCTTCAAGGTTTGGCAGCTGGCCTGTAGCTGTCATGCTGGCCCTGTTAACCAAGAATGGCGGGAATACCTCCTTATACCCATGCTCCTTTGTATGAAGATCCAGCATAAAGTTAATAAGCGCTCTTTCGAGCTGGGCTCCAAGACCTTTAAAAAGGCAAAATCCTGTACTAGCTATTTTGGCTGAGCGAGGGAAATCCAGTATGTCGAGATTTTGTCCTAACTCTATGTGACTCTTTGGCTTAAAGTTAAATTTAGGAGCGTTCCCCCACTTACGAACCACTTTATTGGCCTCTGGCCTCCCCACGGGTATGGATTCATGGGGTATATTTGGGATATTAAGTACTAAAATGCCTACTTTTTGGTCAATTTGCCCCACTTTACCATCTAAATCAGCTATTTTCTGGGATATGACCTTCATTTTAGCTATGACGTCTGGGCTGGGCTTCCCACCCTTAGAGGCTTTGTTCTTATCTGACTTTAGAACCTCTACCTCAGCCAGGATCCTGCGACGCTCTTGATCTAGATCCAAAAGCTCTTTTATGTCAAGCTTCAGGCCTCTATTCTTTATTGCCTTTTTTACTATG
>JAHIRR010000229.1 GCA_018818505.1 Candidatus Omnitrophota bacterium
AGAAAGGAGAACCAAAAGTAAGGCTATACAAAAAAAGCTATTTTCACGAAAAGAATTTTTAACATCAAAGTGTATGATGCTTTATGTTTCAAAGGGCACGGCAGAAGTAGAAACCGGGCCTATAATAAAAAAGGCCCTTTCAGTGGGCAAAAAAGTTGTTTTACCGGTTACTTTAGTGAGAGAGAAGGATTTGAGGGCTGTTTGTTTTACAGGCTTTAAGCAAAGCATGAAAAAAAGCCTGTATGGTATTTACGAACCAAAAGAATCTAAACCTGGAAAATCTTTTAATGCGAAGAAGATAGATCTGATAATAGTGCCTGGCGTAGCTTTTGATAAAGCCAACAATAGGCTTGGCCGCGGCAAGGGCTATTACGATAGTTTTTTAAAACGCATACCCAAAGATACGCCTAAAATAGGCCTAGGTTTTAGATTTCAGGTCTTGAATAAAATACCTATCACTGCTCGCGATATCCCTCTCACCACGGTCATCACTAACTAAGTGAGGACACAGCTTATGGAGGCCAAAGGCCGACATAAGTTGTATGTCCGAAGTTACCCCGCCCTTTGGACTGAAGAGTTTCTGTTTTATAAAAAGAAACTCACAGATTTAGAGAAGCTTTTATTTGAAGCGAGACGCAATAGTCCAAAGGGCGGGGTCAAATTCGTACCTTCAGAGAAGCGAATAATAAAAGATTGGTTTACGAAAATCAAAGATTTTCATAAATCAAGTACTCATTTGAGGAGGTGTTTACAATGGAGTCGAATATTAAGACGATTATCTCTGTAATAGAGGTCCTGGTTTTTATCCTGGTGTTTTTCGCGGGATATTTTATAAGGAAGTTTTTTTCTGAAAGACATCTGAGAGAGAACGAGGAGAGGACGAAAAAGATCTTAGAGGAGTCAAAGAAGGAGCTGGATAATAGAAAGAAAGAACTTGAGCTTGAGGCAAGGGATTCAAAATATAAGGTCCGCTCAGATTTTGAGCGCGAGACAAAAGAGAAGCGCCTCGAGATCGCAAACCTTGAAAAGAAGCTCTTGCAAAAAGAGGAAAACATCGATCGCAAGGTAGACATACTAGATAAGAAGGATAAGGATATCTCGAAGAGAGAAGGCCTTCTTGTGGGCAAAGAGAAGTCTATTGAAACGAGGCAGAACGATCTTTCAAGGCTCATCGCAGAGGAAAGGCAAAAACTCCAGAGGATATCAGGCCTTAGCGTAGAAGAGGCAAAGAAACTTTTTTTGCGTAGAGTAGAAGATGATGCGCAGCAAGAGGCGCAGAAACTTTTCAATGATATTTTGGATAGATCCAAGGAGTCTGCGGATAAGAAGGCAAAAGAGGTTCTATCAACAGCTATACACAAATGCGCCGCAGAACATGTAACCAATACCACTGTGTCTGTGGTGCCTCTTCCAAATGATGAGATGAAAGGAAGGATCATAGGAAGAGAAGGTAGAAACATAAGGGCTCTCGAAGTCGCTACAGGTATTGACGTGATCATAGATGATACTCCAGAGGCAGTTATACTGTCTGGTTTTGATATGGTAAAGCGCGAGATAGCCAGGATAAGCCTTGAGCGGCTTTTGCAGGACGGCAGGATCCATCCGGGCCGCATAGAAGAGGTCGTAAGTAAGGTAAAGCACGAGATGGATAACACAATAAAGGAAGAGGGCGAGCACACTATTTTTGAATTAGGCGTTCAGCGCGTGCATCCTGAGATCGTCAGGCTTATAGGCAGGCTGAAGTACAGGACCAGCTATGGCCAGAATGCGCTGCAGCACATGAAAGAAGTAAGCATCATCATGGGTGTTATGGCAGGAGAATTAAATCTGGATGTGACACTGGCAAAGCGCATAGGGCTTCTGCATGATATAGGAAAGGCAGTGACTCACGAGGTAGAAGGCCCGCACGCTGAAATAGGGGCAAAGCTTGCAAAGAAATACGGCGAGTCTCAGGAAGTCGTAAATGCAATCGCTTCTCACCACGAGGAAGAAGAATCAAACTCTATTTACGCCATACTTTTGCAGGCTGCTGACACAGTCAGCGCAACAAGGCCTGGCGCGCGAAGAGAGACGCTTGAGAATTACATAAAACGCCTTGAGAAATTAGAATCTATAGCAGATTCGTTCAAGGGTGTTGAAAAGGCTTATGCTATACAGGCAGGCAGGGAAATAAGGGTAATGATCCAGCCAGACAAGATCAGTGACCTGCAGGCAATCGGTCTTGCCAGAGAGATAAGCAAGAAAATAGAAGAAGGCCTTGAATATCCTGGTCAAATAAGGGTTACTGTGATCAGGGAGACAAGGGCGATCGAATACGCGAAGTAATCTCGGAAACACGCGGAAGCTGGCCTTCGGCCAGACGCGGAACTTACGCGGAAGGGATTTAAGTTGAAGATTTTACTCATAGGTGACATTGTTGGGCGGCATGGAAGAGAGGCTGTTAAAAAAATAGTCCCTGAGCTTCGCAAGGATAGGTGTATAGATTTTGTTATTGCGAATGCTGAGAATATTGCTGGCGGTTCAGGCCTTACATCTGACACTGCAGACGAGCTTTTAAACTCTCAAGTGGATGTATTGACTGCAGGGGATCATATATGGAAGAAAAAAGAGATATATGAGAAGCTGGAGAAAGATAAGAGGATCTTGCGGCCAGCAAATTATCCAGACGAGTGCCCTGGCAGAGGCTCAACTGTTGTTAAGCTGGGTTCTGGTAAAAAGGTAGGCGCAGTAAATGTGCTTGGCAGGGTTTTTATGGATAATATTGACGCGTGCCCTTTCAAGACTGCGGAAATAAAAATAAAAGAGATCTCTAAAGAGACAAAGATCATCCTGGTGGATATACACGCAGAGGCTACGAGCGAAAAAGTAGCGCTGGGGAGATTTCTTGACGGAAAGGTAAGCGCAATATTCGGGACCCACACGCATGTCCAGACAGCAGACGAAAAGATCCTGCCGCATGGAAGCGCTTATATAACAGACCTGGGCATGACAGGCGCTCAAGATTCAGTTATAGGCCGAAAGGTAGGACCTATTGTAGAGCATTTTCTTACCTGCATGCCAACGAAATTCGAGATGGCAGATAAAGATGTAGAGCTACAGGGTGCGATAGTTGAAGTAGATGAAAAAACTGGCAAGGCAGTCTCCATAGAAAGAGTGAAAGAAAAAATAGAAAGCTATTTGTAATATGGTCAAAGAAGGAACCTTTGTATATAAGGTAAGCGAATTAACCTCAGGCATAAGGACAGTTCTTGAGGCCTCTTTTTCCAATATATGGGTGGAAGGCGAGATCTCTAATTTCAAGAATCACTCATCAGGTCATTTTTATTTTACATTAAAGGACGACAAGAGCGAATTAAAATGCACATTTTTCAGAAGCTATAATGAAAAGAGAAAATTTGAAATACAAGACGGCATGCAGGTAATATGTTTCGGCAGGGTGAGTGTATTTGAAAAGCGCGGCCAGTATCAGATGAATGTCATAAAGATGGAGCCCAAGGGAGTAGGGGCTTTGCAGCTGGCATTTGAACAACTGAAAAAGAAACTCTTTGAAGAGGGATTATTTGACGAGGCGCGCAAAAGACCAATACCAATGCTTCCAAACAGGATCGGAATAGTGACTTCTCCGACTGGCGCAGCTATCAGAGATATGCTTCATGTATTGGACAAGAGATTTTCAAATGTAGAGGTGTTGATAAATCCTGTAAGGGTGCAGGGCCAGGGAGCAAAAGAAGAGATAGTAACGGCGATCGAGGACTTTAATAAGCTGGGCAATATTGATGTAATGATAGTAGGGCGAGGTGGCGGGAGCTTAGAAGATCTATGGGCATTCAATGAAGAGGTGGTTGTCCGTGCCATACATGCTTCAAAGATACCTGTTATAAGCGCTGTGGGCCATGAGATAGATTGGACGATCAGTGATTTTGTGGCGGATCTAAGGGCGCCAACGCCTTCTGTGGCTGCAGAGCGCGCTATTGCGAATAAAGGGGAGATCGTCGAGAGATTGGAAAATCTGGAAAGAAGGTTAAAGGACTATCCTTTAAATATAGTAAAGGAATATGAGCAGCGATTAGATGATAT
>JAHIRR010000230.1 GCA_018818505.1 Candidatus Omnitrophota bacterium
CGCTCGACCTGTAACCTACTACTTCATAGTCCAGGGAACCATAGCCCCTTGTCATTGATTTTATCTTGTCATAAAAATCCACTATGAGCTCAGCCAGCGGCATCTCAAAAACGAGTTTTATCTTATCGTGAGAAAGGTACTCCGTAGATTCATACTCTCCTCTTTTTGTCTTACAAAAATCAATGACCACGCTCAGGCTTTCCTGCGGTATCATGATATATGTCCTTGCATACGGCTCAAATGTTTCAAGTATATCCTGCGGATCAGGGAGCCTGCTTGGGTTATCCACCTCGATCAAATTCTGCTTATTATCCTTGATCTTATATACGACGCTCGGCGTTGTAAGCACAAGGTCAAGATCATATTCTCTCTCAAGGCGTTCCTGCACTATCTCCATATGAAGAAGCCCCAAGAAACCGCACCTGAACCCAAATCCAAGTGACTGCGAGCTTTCGGCTTCGTAAATAAAAGAGGCGTCGCTCAGCTTTAATTTATCAACAGCCTTTTTCAATGCGTCAAAGTCTTTTGCGTTCACGGGATAAATCCCGCAGAAGACCATTGGTTTTACTTGCCTGTAACCTGGCAATGCCTTTTTCGCAGGGTTCCTTGCATCCGTGACTGTATCGCCATTAGTTACTTCTTTGGCCTCCTTGATCTGGCATGTGACATACCCTACCTCTCCGCAGGAAAGTGATCCAACCTGCTCCATTCCCGGGCGGAATATGCCGATCTCCTGCACTTCGTATTTCCTGCCAGATGACATCATGGTTACGTGCATGCCTTTTTGCAATACGCCGTTCACGACCCTTACATAAACAATGACACCCTTATAAACGTCATACTTTGAATCAAATATTAATGCCTGGAGCGGCTCTTTTTCATTGCCTTCTGGAGGAGGCACGTCTTTTACTATGCGCTCGAGTATTTCTTCTGTGCCTGTGCCTTCTTTTGCGCTCGCCATTATAATTACATCTTCCTCTAATTTTAATATACTCTTCATCTCTTCTTTTACTCTCTCTGGCTCAGCGTTCTGAAGATCGATTTTATTAACGATAGGTATGATCTTTAACTCCTTATCAAGCGCCTGTTGAAGATTTGCCACTGTCTGCGCCTCTACGCCCTGCGCTGCGTCGACCAGAAGCAATGCGCCCTCGCATGCTGAAAGGGATTTTGAGACTTCGTAGCTAAAATCCACATGACCGGGCGTATCAATAAGGTTTAATTCATAGACATCGCCGTCTTTTGCCTTGTAGGACATGCGCACAGCGCTCGCCTTGATCGTGATCCCGCGCTCTCTCTCCAGATCCATGTCGTCGAGGATCTGCTCCCTGAACTGCCGCGCATCCACTGTGTGCGTGAACTGCAGTAGACGGTCCGCAAGCGTGGATTTTCCGTGGTCTATATGCGCGATTATGCAAAAATTTCTGATTTTAGATATGTTCATAAATTGCCGAGGTCCAGCCTTGCCATTGGTAAACCAATGGCAAGGCTGGACCTCAAATTGCCAGGGCTATTTTTTTGCCGAACTCCAGGTAATCATTGGCCATCTTGCTGCTTGGCGCTTCTGCGTAGATCCTGAGAATAGGCTCTGTTCCAGAAAGCCTCAATATAAGCCAGCTATCGTCTTCCATGATAAACTTGTAACCGTCGTATGTCTTTGTCTCTTTTACAGACTTTTCCAGAACTTTTTTGAGGGGCGTGGTTTTTAAGAATTTCATGAGTTTTTTCTTTTTATCGTCAGGATAATCCATGATATCTATCCTTGCATAACAAAAACTGCCGTATTCCTTTTCCACGTCAGCCATTATTTCCAATATGCCTTTTTTCCTGTGGGCCATCATCTCGATAAGTAATATCCCTAAAAGCATCCCGTCTCTTTCAGGTATATAACCCTTGACCCCTATTCCTCCTGATTCTTCTCCCCCTATAAGTATATCCTCGTCAAGCATAAGCCTGCATATGTACTTAAAGCCCACGGGCGTCTCGTATAATTTCAAACCGTATTTTTTTGCAATACGATCTATCAATGTAGTATTGGAAATCGTTTTAACCACTCCTCCGCTCCATTTTTTATCCTCTACAAAATGAAGTAAGAGCAGCGCCATTATCTGGCCGGCATTCATGTATCCGCCTTTTGGGGTAACTGCCGCGATCCTGTCCGCATCGCCATCGTTTACTATCGCGATATCAAACTTGCCTTTTTTCATCTCCTGAAATACTGCCTCTAAATTTTTCGGAATAGGCTCAGGGTTTATGCCGCCAAAAAGCGGATCACGGCCTGTCCTCATCTGTGCAACCTGAATGCCTGTATCTTTCAGAATTTCCTTTATATAGCCATCTCCGACCCCGTGCATGCAGTCTACCATGACCTTGAGCTTTGATTTTTTTAAGGCCTTTTCATCTATATAAGATTTTACAAACTTCATGTAACCTGGTTTTAGATCTACCATCTTCACAGCCCCTGAGGCAATAGCCTCTTTCATAGGCGTGCTTTTTATCTCGTTCTTCCCAAGAAAAGATTCAATAGCTTTAGTTATGCCCTCGTCCGCGGAGCTTGCGTAATGCGCCTTTATCTTTATGCCGTTATAAGAAGGCGGATTATGGCTGGCTGTGATCATCACGCCGCCTGCTAATTTTTTATTTTTTATCGCAAGGCTTACGAATGGCGTAGGCACAGCCTTGTCTGAAAGCAACACCTTTATGCTATTGGCCGCAAGGACTTCGCTGACCAGCCTGGCGTATTCCTCAGATAAAAATCTCCAGTCGTAACCAACCACAAGGCTAACACCATCTTCTTTAAAATAGTCTGCGATCGCCTGCGAGACTATCTTTACATTCTCAAAAGTAAACTCCTTTGATATGATCGCCCTCCATCCATCGGTGCCGAACTTTATTGCCATCACTTTCCTCCGCGTAGTTTTCTCACTGCCTCTTTAGTATCTTTTGCTCCAAAAAAATACGACCCTGCCACGATCACGTTAGCGCCAGCGTCTATAGCTAACTTAACATTTTTGTCATTTATTCCACCGTCGACCTCTATATCTCCACTATATGATTTTCTAGCCTGTTTTATTTTTGGGATCACTGAATCAATAAATTTCTGCCCGCCAAATCCAGGATGCACTGACATTATAAGGATCATGTCGACTTCGCTCAATACATCTTCTATACAGAAAGGCGAATCAGGATTAAGCGACAACCCCGCCTTCTTTCCCAAGGCCTTAATCTGCCCCAAGACTTCCTTTATCCGCCCCTCATCTATTTTATCCGCAGACTTAGAAGTCCCTGCCCTTGTCACTTGTTGCTTGTCCCTTGTCCCTAACGCGTATTCCTCAGCGTGTATAGTAATAATATCACTCCCTGCATCCGCAAACGCCTTCACATATTTATGCGGCTCTTCTATCATCAAATGCACATCAAGAGGGAGCTTGCTATATTTTTTAATATAGCCTACAACAACCGGCCCTATTGTAATATTAGGCACAAAGTGCCCGTCCATTACATCAATGTGTATTAAATCTGCTCCAGCATCCTCGACCTTTTTTACCTCATCTCCTAACTTCGCAAAATCAGCTGATAGTATGCTAGGCGCTGCCAATATCTTTTTCATCATAGCTCCTTTAATTCCTTTTCAAGGCCTTTTCTTTCTTTATCATCCACAGGGCCGACAACTGCCAGGTTTAAGCCCTTATTATTGAATATATCTTTTGCAACCCGCAATAAATCCGCGGACGATATCGCAGTTACCTTCTTGATGACAGCATCTTTATCGGGGAGTTTGTCCAGCGCCGTTACATTATCTCCCAGCCAGAGCATGCGCTCCATTGTGTCTTCAAGGGCAAGCAGCAACTGCACCTTGAAAAATTCCTTGGCTCTTTTTAATTCATTGGCGCTGACACCGCTGGTTTTAATTTTCCTCAATTCCTTTATTATAAGGCTGACCGCCTTCCTGAGCTTAGTATGCTCTACGCCAGCATTTACAATAAATCCACCTGTCTCATAGTGCCGCTTTATCTCTGTACCTATCTCATAAGCGAGCCCTTTTTGCTCTCTTACTTTTTCAAATAATCTTGACGACATGTTTGCGCCCAGAATTATGTGCAAAAGGCTCAAAATATATCTATCTTTATGTATCCTCCCGAATGCATGCAGGCCCATTGAGATGCGCGTCTGCGCTGTTTGTTTGTAAAATATCTTTAACTGCGGAGCGGCCTGTTTATTTTTGAAACTAACGACAGGGCTTGAGGTCTTTTCTGGATCTAAAGGAAATAGTTTTTCTATTTTTTTAAGTGACGGAATTTCTTTTAAATTTCCGCACAGGACCAGGACAATATTCTTGGAAATATACTCTTTATTTTTGTAGTCTACCAGGTCCTGGCGCGTAATAGAGTTTACAGATTCGATACCCCCTGCTATAGGGAGGCCCAGAGGATGAGAAGGCCACATGATCTCATATAGCGTGTCATGTACCTGGTGATGAGGCAAATCACGGTACATCTTGATCTCTTCTGTTATAACGCTGCGCTCTCGCTCGATGTCCTGTTTACGCATAGAGGCATTCAGCGCCATGTCAGAGAGCACGTCCAGCGCTATCCCCGCATGATGGCCGCTTACCTTTGAGAGATAGCATGTTACCTCTTCAGAGGTAAAACCATTCAGCGAACCGCCGCGGCCTTCTATCTCTTCCTTTATCTGGCGCGAACCCCTTGTGGGCGTCCCTTTAAATACTATGTGCTCAAGAAAATGAGAGATACCGCATAGCGATTTATTTTCATTTCTGGAACCTGCGGCGATCCACACCCCTATCACTGTTGATTCCATGTAAGGCATGTGATTCAACGCTACACGCAATCCGTTATTGAGATCGATCTTTTTGTACATGTAAATCCAGATATGTTTGTAAAATAAGTTGTGCTGCTATTTTGTCTATGGAATGTTTTCGTTTTTTTCTCGAGACATCCGCTTCTAAAAGCATGCGCTCGCCCTGCGCAGTGGTAAGCCTCTCGTCTACTGTCTCGACACTCACCTCTATATCCTTTTTCATTAGAGAAATAAAATCTTCCATGGACAGGGCGCTTGGGCCTTTTGAGCCATCCATGTTAAGGGGCATACCAACGATGATCTTGCCAACATCGTATTGTTTTATTAGCTCCTTGATCTTGGCCAGGGTTTCTTTGTCGCTTGTACGCTTGATCGTCTCTAATCCCTGCGCAATAAGGTTCAGTGCGCCACTCAGCGCAACGCCTATCCGCTTTTCCCCTACATCCAGCGCAAGTATCCTCATCTGAGTTTCTTGGCCAGGTCTTTTACCTTTTGGGCATTATCCTTGTTGCACACGAGCGTACCTGATTTGGTCTGCACTATTATGAGGTTATCAACGCCTATGACGCCTATCTTATGGCCACGCTCGCCTATTATAGTCGAATTCTTGACATCTATAAGCGCTCCTGCAGAAAGCACTATATTGCCGTGAGCATCCCTATCGTATATCTCCTCCACACTGGACCAAGAACCTATATCAACCCAGTCAAAATCCCCTTTTACACAGCATATCTTCTGCGACCTGTTTCTCGCGCTCGGCTCCATTACGCCATAATCTATGGATATAGGGCTAAGTCTTGCATATTCGCTCGCTAGTTTTATAGCGTAACCTTTTTTGCCTTTGAACGCTACAGCGTCCTTTAGGCTGTAATATAAATTAGGCATGAATCTCTTTAGCGCTGTAAGGATCGAATCCGCCTTCCACACGAATATACCGCTGTTCCATAGAAAATTCGACCTCTTATAAAACTTTTCCGCTTTTTTCTTTTGAGGTTTCTCAATGAACCCTTTTACTACATAGTGGCCATGGATCTTTCTGCCAGTCTTTATGTAGCCGTACCCAATGGACGGATATTTTGGTTTTA
>JAHIRR010000231.1 GCA_018818505.1 Candidatus Omnitrophota bacterium
CTGGTTGTATGTCCTGGATAATTGCAGGGGCATAGATGTTGTTTTGCATAAGGGCAGGATCGGTGAGATCTATAATATCGGCGGCAGTTATGAAATACCTAATATAAAGCTCACGCGTATAATATTAAAACTCATGGGTAAATCCAGCAAGATGATCAAATATGTACCTGATAGGCTTGGCCATGACAGGCGCTATTCCCTGAGCTCATCTAAGATAAAAAGGCTTGGCTGGCAGCCAACAAAGGATTTTAATGCGGCAATAAAAGAGACGATAGAATGGTACAGGGACAATAAATCGTGGTGGAAGAGGCTAAAATGATAAACCAATTAAAATTTAAAGTCACAGATAAAAGCGCGAATATCGGTATAATCGGACTTGGTTATGTGGGTCTTCCACTTGCGGTTGAGTTCGCGAAGGCGGGATTTAGTGTAACAGGTTTTGACGCAGATGCTAAAAAGATCTCGCAGATAAACAAAGGCAGGTCTTACATATCAGATGTTCCGTCAGAAGATGTCAGAGATCTAGCCTCGTCCAAAAAATTAATTGCTACGCCTGACAAGGCTTTACTGAACAAGATGGATGTGATCATTATCTGTGTACCTACACCTCTTCGCAAGACAAAGGAACCAGACATCTCATTCATACTTTCGGCTACCGAAGATATAGTGCGCAGCCTCAGAAAGGGCCAGCTAATAGTGCTTGAGAGCACGACTTATCCAGGAACTACTGATGAGGTGATTCTCGCTAAGTTGGGCGCAGACAGCCTTAAGGTCGGAAAGGATTTTTTCCTCGCATTCTCTCCTGAACGAGTAGATCCAGGAAATGCTAAATACAAGACAAAGGATATCCCAAAGGTAGTCGGCGGGGTCACTGAAATATGCACAGACTTGACAAAGCTTCTGTATTCGCAGATCATCAAAGAGGTGATCCCTGTTTCCAGCACGCGCTCAGCAGAGATGGTAAAGCTTTTAGAGAATACATTTCGCGCTGTGAACATAGGCCTTATAAATGAACTTGCGCTCATGTGCAACAAGATGAACCTTGACATCTGGGAGATCATCGACGCTGCCAAGACAAAACCATTTGGGTTTATGCCGTTTTATCCTGGTCCTGGCTGGGGAGGGCATTGCATTCCGTGCGACCCGATCTATCTTTCGTGGAAGGCGCGCCTGCATGGTTTTGAAGCAAGGTTTATAGAGCTGGCGGCGGAGATAAACGCGTTTATGCCGCATTATGTTGTGGATAGGATCACTGATGGATTGAATGAACAGAAAAAGGCCTTAAAGGGGTCAAGGATCTTTATCGTAGGGATTACCTATAAGAAAGACATCAATGATATGAGGGAATCGCCTGCGCTCCCAATAATCAATATGCTCATTGAAAAGGAAGCAAAGCTCCAGTATCACGATCCTTTGGTGCCGAGTTTTAAAATAGACGGATTGAAGCTCGACTCTATAGATCTGACAAAAGAAAATATCTCTTCAAGCGATTGCGTTGTGATCGTGACAGATCATACGACACTGGATTATAAATTAATAGTAGATAATGCAAAGTTGATTCTTGACGCGCGCAATGTGCTGAAAGATTTCAAGAAAAATAAAAATATTATAACATTATAGAAGTAGTGCAGTAAAATGACACGAAATAACCAAGGTACAAGAAACAATAACCAAATAATAACCAATGACCAAATTCAAATAACCAAACGTTGGGATGGAGTGTTTGGTTATTGATTATTGAAATTTGAATATTGTTTGTATCTTGTATCTTGGTTATTGGTTATTTCGTTTATAGAACAGTATAGGAGAAAGGAATTTTTATGAAGTTTCTGGTTACAGGCGGCGCTGGTTTTATTGGGTCGCATATTGTTGAAAGCTTAGTAAATAATGGCGATAAGGTCAGGGTTATTGATGATCTAAGTTCAGGGAGGATTGAAAATTTAGAATCCGTAAGAGGTAAGATAGAGTTTATAGAGGGAGATATTAGGGACAAGGGACAAGGGACAAGGGTCATGCAGGGGATTGATTATGTCCTGCATCAGGCAGCGCTTAGGAGCGTGCCAAAGTCACTTGGGAATCCAAAACTTTACAACGATGTAAACATAAACGGGACATTGAATATCTTGACCGCGGCCAAAGAGGCCAGGGTAAAACGCGTAGTTTTTGCCTCGTCCAGTTCTATCTATGGAGAGACAAAGACACTTCCCAGCAAAGAGGATTTTTACCCGCTCTTGATATCTCCTTACGCTCTTACAAAACTGGCAGGCGAATACTACTGTAGGATTTTCAGTGAGATCTATGGGCTGGAGACAGCAAGCCTTCGTTATTTCAATGTGTTTGGGCCAAGGCAGAGCCTTGAGAATGAATACGCTGTTGTTATACCTAAGTTTATAACTTGCATACTTAAGGATGAACAGCCGCCTGTTCATGGCGACGGTAAACAAACCAGAGATTTTACGTATGTAGAAAATGTGGTCCAGGCCAATATTAAAGCTGCTACAGCTCCGGGAATAAAATGCGAAGTCTTTAATATTGCGTGCGGAAAGGCATACAGCGTATTAGACATAGTTAAATATACAAATAAGATCCTTAAAAAAGATATAAAGCCAAAACTAGGCCCGATAAGGCCGGGAGATGTAAAACACACACTCGCGGACATAAGCAAAGCGAAGAAATTATTAAAATTCGATCCAAAGGTCAGTTTTGAAGAAGGACTTGCGAAGACGGTGGAGTACTTTAAGAGCGTTACATAGTTGAATGTGGAAGTTTCGTAAGGTTTCGTGATGTTGCGTAAAGTTTCGTAAAGTTACAAAAAAGACTAGAATTTAAACGTTGTTAATGCAACCTTACGCAACTTGACGAAACCTAACGCAACTTTACGAAACCTCCGCGTTATACAGGAGGAGAAATGAAGAAAGCATTAATCACAGGCATTACCGGTCAAGATGGCGCGTATTTATCAAGGCTGCTGCTGGAAAAAGGCTACGAGGTCCATGGCATTGTAAGGCGGGTTGCGCTGGAAGACCCTGAACACCGGCTCTGGCGCATAAAGGATGTGTTGGGGAAATTAAAGCTTCATTCCGGTTCCCTTGAGAGCTATGCCAGCTTATTTGACGTGGTAGAAAAAGTAAAGCCTGATGAATGTTATCATTTGGGCGCGCAGAGTTTTGTTAGTTATTCTTTTGAAGATGAATTTTCAACGATCAATACAAATATCAACGGGACCCATTACATTTTATCGTCGATAAAGAATAAGGCGCCTAAATGCAGGTTCTACTTCGCGGCTAGTAGTGAACAATTTGGCCATGTCAGGGAGGTGCCGCAGAAAGAGACCACGCCATTTTATCCGCGTTCGCCATATGGCATCTCGAAAGTAGCTGGTTTTGATCTGACCCGTAATTATCGCGAGGCATATGGCCTCTTTGCGTGCAATGGCATACTTTTCAACCACGAATCCCCCCTGCGCGGCTATGAATTTGTAACGCGTAAGATATCAAGAGGCGCTGCCATGATAAAAAAGGGTATTGCTAAAGAATTACGTCTTGGCAACCTGGATGCTAAGAGGGATTGGGGTTTTGCGGCAGACTTCACTGAAGCGATGTATTTAATGCTCCAGCAGGATAAACCTGACGACTATGTGATAGCTACAGGCGAGACACATACGGTAAAGGAATTCGCAGAGCTTGCCTTTAAACATGCAGGCCTTGACTGGAAAGAGTATGTAAAGGTAGATGAGTTATTATTTCGTCCTGCCGAGGTCCATGAGCTCAGAGGCGACTGCGCTAAAGCCAAAAAAGTATTAAACTGGAAACCAAAGGTCGGTTTTGAAGAATTGGTCAAGATGATGGTGGACGAGGATTTAAAAAGGATCAAGGTATGACAAAGACAACATTGATCACAGGTGGCGCGGGGTTTTTAGGTTCGCATTTGTGCGAGCGCTTCCTGAAAGAGGGCTATAAAGTCATTTGCATGGATAATCTTATAACAGGCGCTCTTTCTAACATTTCCCATCTTGAAAAAAATCCTGACTTTAAATTCATAAAACATGATGTATCTAAATACATAGATATAGAAGATAAAATAAACCTGGTCCTGCATTTCGCTTCTCCCGCAAGCCCTATTGATTACCTGAATTATCCTATACAGACTCTCAAGGTCGGTTCATTGGGCACGCATAACGCGCTGGGCGTGGCAAAGGAGAAAAAGGCGGGGTTTTTGCTGGCGTCTACTTCTGAAGTTTACGGAGATCCAAAGATCCACCCTCAGCCAGAGACTTATTATGGCCATGTGAACTGCATCGGGCCGCGCGGCGTCTACGACGAGGCCAAGCGTTTTGCAGAGGCTATTACAATGGCTTATCATAAGACGCACGGTCTTGATACTCATATAGTAAGGATATTCAATACGTATGGAAAAAATATGAGAAGGAACGATGGCAGGGCAATCCCTAATTTTATAAGCCAGGCACTAAAGAATGAGCCGATAACCGTGTATGGCAAGGGTTCTCAGACCAGGAGTTTTTGTTTTGTATCCGATCTTATTGAGGGTATTTATTTATTGAGCCAATCTGATATCCATGGCCCTGTAAATATAGGCAATCCTGTAGAATTAAGCATCATAGGCCTTGCCAAAGAAATAATAAAACTCACAGGAAGTCAAAGCAAGATCATCCATAAAGATCTTCCAGAAGATGACCCAAAGGTCAGACAGCCAGATATAACCAGAGCGGCAAAACTTCTTAAGTGGAAACCAAGAGTAAAGCTGGAAGAGGGATTAAGGGAGACAATAAGGTGGTTTAAACAATAAATCTAAACTAAGACGAAATAACCAAGATACAAGAAACAATAACCAAACAATGACCAATTACCAAATTCCAAAAACCAAACAAGGTGATCAGCGGACATGGTTTGGTTATTGGTTATTGAATATTGAAAATTGTTTGGTGATTGTAACTTGGTTATTGGTTATTTCATTAGTTGCTTTACTCTTCCCTGGTATTTCAGAGTCTTCTCCGTCAGTGGATGTGCCTCTCAGGCACTGGAGCTACGACGCTATAGAGAAATTGGCCATATTGGACCTTGCTGATATCGCGGATATTGGTTTCAGGCCTGTCTCCCGCATAAAAATGGCGCATATGATAAAAATCGCCATTGAAAAGTCAGCTGACTATGAGCAAAGTTTTGAATGGGCAGAGCAGGAGTATTTAGAGGTACTTTTATATAATCTGATAGATGAGTTCAGGGAAGAATTAGTTACGATAGGGGTCGATGTTGCCGCGGTCAGTGATGATGGGCCCAGGAAATATATCTTAAAGGCGCCAGAACTGAATGTTGAAAAGATCTACGCGAATATCGATTCAGAACAGCGGCTCTTTGAAAATAAAGAAGGCTGGAAACTGAAAGACGGCTTTAATCTTCGAGCCAGGTTAAATACATGGGCAAAGGCCGCGGATCTCTTTGCGATCTCTTTAACCCCTGGCCTCAGGTACGCTCCCGATGAGATAGACGCGGATTTAGAAAAAGGCCATATAAGAGTTGCCCACCCCAGTTTTAATATGGAACTTTCAATGGGCCGCAGTTCAATGTGGTGGGGGCCGGGCTTTGATGGCGCATTGCTTTTAACAGATAATGCCTTTCCTTTGGATATGGTAAAGTGGAACAATATATATCCTTTCAGGCTGCCATTTATTTTAAGAAAGATCGGCAGGTTTAACGCGCAATTTTTTGTCTCCAGGCTTGAGGATAAAAGGACTGTGCCTGGGGCGTTTGTGACAGGCTGGCGCCTGGATTATACCCCGTGGAATTTTCTGAAATTCGGATTTGGGCATATTCTGATGCACGGCGGCAAGGGTGTAAAAAAACTTGGTTTTGCTAATTTCTGGAGTTCCGCGTCGCTGGTATTCAGCGCGGCAGGCGGCGGAACCGAGATAGAGAATCATATAATCTCAGGGGATGTCCAATTATTTATCCGGCGCATAGATAGATTTTTGCCGATCGCGACAGGCGCAAAATTATATACAGAATGGGGCGCGGAAGACGAGGCAGGGAATATTCCGATAAATCTAGCCTCCATCACAGGGATTTATTTTACGGATGTATTTAAAATCTCAGGGTTTGATGGTAAGATAGAGTTTGCCAAACTTGACGATATCTTTTACGACCATTTTAGATATGCCTCGGGTTATACGCGGCGGGGAAGTATAATAGGCCATCACATAGGAGGCGATTCAGAGGAGATGGCGGCAACAGCTATATTTAATCTTCCCCGGGAATACAGCATGAGCACCACCTTCAGTCATCAGCGCCGGGGCCTCCAAAAGGCCAGTGTTGAGACCGTAAATGAGTTAAGAATAGAATTTAGTGTAATAGATGCCTTGAAGATGTATAATATATGCGGCATTGAAGTCGATGCATTCTACGAATTCGAAGACATAGATAATTACGATAATACTTCAAACGCGGCAAAAAATCATATTATAGGCGTGGAGGCAAGGAGAAAGTTTTAATGAATCGCGGAATCTACGCTGAAGCTCAACTTTATCTGGCAAGGCTGGACCTCGGCTTTTTTAAAAGCCGAGGTCCAGCCTTGCCAGATAAAGTTGAGACGCGGAACTAACGCGGAACTAACGCGGAAGACCGAGTAGGTTCTGCGATTTAAAAAGGAGGAGTATAAAATGTTCAGAAAATTTGTAAATTTCAATTTGATTTTATCGCTTACCTTTCTTTTAACCACTGTTTTACCGACGCAGGCCTTTTCATACGAGACCTCAGGCGAGGATTTTCAGCTTAAATGCGTAGATGAATCTCTTGATTATAAGCCAGAGACCTATAAAAAGGTCCGCTGTCCTCGTTGTGGCATGGAGTTCTATTATATTGAAGGGAAGGAAGGCCCGCATTCCCATTGGGTGCATTACGAGATCTCTGAGAAAAAGGGAAGCGATATCGAGATAGCTGAACAGGATAAGAATGAAGCGGAGAAGCAAAAAGGCATCTTTGATCTTTCCAAACAAAAAAAAGAGCTTGATGAGCTTAAGGCAAGTCTTTCTATGGCAAAACAAAGAAATGAAAACCTGACCCTTGCCCAGCTCAATATGTTAGAAGGGCCACAGTATGAACTTCGACAGAAACTCATCTGCCCATACGACGGACATAGTTTTTTTCCGGAAGGTACTGTCATAGAAAACAGAAAATTAATGCGGGAGTCTTTATTTGAGGAAAAACCATCCAGCATAGAAGAGAGCTTTGCGAAATCCATTCCTTTTGGCGTTTCAAAGGATTTGAAACAGTTTGGCTACGACCTATTTTTAATACCTGAGGAACGCGATAAAAAAGAAGAATCCGCGGTTAGACAGGAAGAAGGTCAAGC
>JAHIRR010000232.1 GCA_018818505.1 Candidatus Omnitrophota bacterium
CAGATATACAGGTAAAATAATCATCCTGCTTCTTATGATAATGCCATGCCTTTATTACTCCAGGATAGGCAGTTGTCATGTATACCTGGCCAAACTTCTGGAACATCTCCTCGTCTGACCGAAGGATCTCCATAAGCCTGCCCCGTTCATCAGGTATTAACTTTAATTTCTTCACTTCAACATCCCTTATCATCCCTTATAATCCCCCATCATCCCTTATTGCCTGCCAATTGAAATATACTTAAACCCTAACTTCTTCATCTTCGCAGGATCAAAGATATTTCTCCCATCTATTATCAACGGACTTTTCATTATCTTCTTCACGCGAACCAGATCCATAATCTCGAACTCGTGCCACTCTGTCACTATCAAAATCGCGTCACTGCCCCTGGCTGCGTCATACGCGTCTTTACAAAAACTAACGCCCTTTATGAGGGAGCGCGCCTTTTTCATTGCCTGCGGATCATAGGCCCTTATCTTAGCGCCATCCTCTTTCAGGGAATTTATAATATCTACTGACGGAGCGCTTCGCATATCATCAGTATTTGGCTTAAAAGAAACTCCCAGGACAGCTATGGTCTTGCCTTTCACTATCCAAAGCGCCTCTTCGATCTTTCGGACAAAAAGCGCCTTTTGCTCCTCGTTTACTTTTCTTGCGGCCTTCAGGATCCCGAAGTCATAACCTAATTTGCCTGATATATGGATAAACGCGTCTACATCCTTAGGGAAACAAGAGCCCCCATAGCCTATGCCGCTATTCAGAAAACCCCTTCCTATCCTGGCATCAAGCCCCATGCCGCGCGCCACCTTTTTAATATCTGCTCCTGTACGCTCGCAGATATTCGCGACTGAATTTATAAAAGATATTTTTGTGGCAAGAAAAGAATTTGCGGCATGCTTTATAAGCTCTGCGCTCGCTATGTCAGTTACCACGATCTCCGCTGTAATCTGCCTGTATAATTCCAGAAGAATATCCTTTGCCTTTTTAGACCCTACGCCAATTACAACCCTGTCAGGATTCAAAAAATCCTGTATCGCTGTGCCCTCTCTTAAAAATTCCGGATTAGAGGCGACGTCAAACTTCACCTTTTTCTTGATATTTAACTTTATCGTATGCTCAACCCATTTTCCTGTCTCAACAGGGACTGTGCTTTTCTCGACTATGAGACGATATGAAGTCATGTTCGCGGCGATCTCTTTTGCCACTGTCTCCACATACGAAAGGTCGGCCTCGCCATTCTGCCTGGGTGGGGTAGGAACGCATATGAAAATGATAAGCGACCTTTTTATGCCGTCCTTTATGCTGTCTGAGAAAGATATTCGCCCGGCCTTCACATTGCTCCTCACCATATCCTCAAGACCCTCTTCATAAAAAGGTATCTTTGATTTTTTCAGTGTCTCTACCTTCTTTTTATTGTTATCAACGCAGATCACATTATGGCCCAGATCAGCAAAACACGCGCCTGTGACAAGCCCCACGTAACCTGCGCCGATTATACATATGTTCATTATAAACTCCTATCTTGCGTGGAGGTTTCGTAAAGTTGCGTCAGGTTTCGTTAGGTTGCGTAAGGTTGCATTAACAACGTTTGAATTCTACTCTTTTACAACTTTACGAAACTTTACGCAACATCACGAAACTTTACGCAACCTCTATATGTTATTGTTTCGGATACGCATAGTAATCACTAAAATCAAAAGGTACTTTGGGAGAAGCCTTGAGCTTCATGACAAACCAGGCAGTTATGCCGCCATCTCTATCCACCTCAAGACTTGCCTCAGCTAGCCAGCAGTGCAGATCTTTTATAATAGTTATCTCCTTTGAGCTAAACTTATTGATTATCTTATGACCATCAGGTTCGACCTCTTTTAAATCAAATCTACCGAAGAGCCTGAATGCCCACTCATTATTCAGTCTATAAAATAATTGCGAGGTAAGTTCATGTTCTTCGTTTTGCCAGTACCTGGAACCAAGGCCCATCTGCCAATCTTCGTCCTTGTTAATGCGCAGATCCGCATTCCAGCTCTGAAAATCTCTGGTAGCGGGATCGTATTGCGTATCAGACTCTATCCTGAGCCAGTCAAAAGGAGTGAGTTCAAGATCTCCTTTTACATTTGAAAAATGGCTGCCATTCTCCGGCCTGTATAGATAATCACCTGTCAACAAAAACCACCCCAGATCTATCGTCTTTAATTTGCCATCGATCAATCTCTTTGTCTGGAGCCTGTTTTCAAGGCCAAGATTAAAGGCGCTTTTTCTCTCTATGCTATCAATGTCATCGAATTGCTGCAGATTGCCCGGCGTCATAGAGGGCTCATGTATATACTCATATTCTATCGTAGGAGTAATGATGTGATGGAGCCTATCGAAGTCAACTCCGAGAAAACTGCCTGATGCATCGTATGTCTTTGCGATCTTTGTGCTCAGGTCTACGCCTGTGTAAAAGGCTGTCCTGAATTCTTCCTCGTCACCGTCTATGTCCTTGGTATAAAAGGTGCCCCTGGTCCCAACAAAAGGTGAAACACTCAAGGAATCCACGAGATGTAGAGGCGCGCTTAATCTATTATATGTATCAAATCTTACAACATCACTATCTGTAGAGCTGTTTCCTGTCTTAGAGCTCAGGCTGCTAAAAGCCGTATCTGTTTTAAAGTAGACTGGCAGATCAAACATCTTCTGGTCTTTAAGGTCAAACCTCGCTTCTGGTAAACGCTCGACAACA
>JAHIRR010000233.1 GCA_018818505.1 Candidatus Omnitrophota bacterium
AAATAGAAAGGTTTTTGTTAAGTAAACATTGGATATTGGCTGACTAAAGTCTAATAGAGCACACAGAGGGAACTATAAAAAAATCTCTGTGTTCTCTGTGGTATCTTTTTTGACAGTATCATATAAAAAGAAAGGGGGTAGCATATGGGCAAGAGAGATAGGAACGAAGAGAAAATACTGGATGTTGATGCCAGTATGCAGGGGTCTTTGACATTCAAGGATCCTGTAAATCTGAGGATCAACGGAGATTTTGAAGGGAAGCTGGATACAAAGGGCATTCTCACTATAGGGGACAATGCCTCTGTCCGCGCAGACATAAATGGCGAGGAAATAATTGTAGCTGGAAAGATCACAGGGAATATCAATGCCACAAAAGATTTAAAGGTGCTTTCGGCCGCGCACATCGTGGGAGATATAACAACACCTGTTTTGGCTGTGGAGTCCGGCGCTGTTATACAGGGAAAATGCCGCATGCTCAATCAGTCCAGTCAAAAAGGCAGGGTCTTTAACGTGGATGAACTGGCAAAGTATCTTGAGGTAGAGTCCTCAAATATCATGGACTGGGCGAATTCAGGAAAGATACCCGCATTCAGAGAAGGCAAAGAGTGGAGATTCGACAGGTTAAGGGTGGATGAGTGGGTAGCGAAGGAAAAGGCTAGGTAAATGAGCACATCGCTTACGCGACTGAAAGAAGCGTAAGTGATAAGTGCGAATTTATCCCGAGGATGCGATGAATAAGAGTATCCGAGGGATCTCTTTAGAGATTGCTTCGCTTCGCTCGCAATGACAATATTATGATGAAAAAATTTCTAACCTTGGAAGAGGCGGCCGACTATCTGGGCCTGCCAGAGACTGAATTACAGAAACTGGCTGAAAAAAGCAAAGTGCCTACCTATAAGATAGGCGGGATCTATACCAGATTCAGGGTCGATGATCTTAATGTTTATCGCCGCAGGTCTCCAAAAAGGCGTGGACTAAAAGAACCCCGCACCTTTCTCGATAGCATAAAAGACTTTTTTTATTTCAATGATTTTTATATCTATTCGGCCGCCGCGATCGTAGTCATTTTATACTTTATTTTTAAATGAGCTCAAAAGAACAGCTACACTATTCTCTAAAAGGCCTCTCTTATAAAAATTTGGGGTTTGCCCGGATCGACCATCACAGGCTGCTTCGCAAGGGATTTGGCGAGGTCGTTTATTGTAAAGGCAAAAAGCCGCAGCATGTAAAAAAAATCCTCAACGATATTTTAAAAAGAAATCCGAACATCCTTTTTACGCGAGCTGATAAAAAATTATACGATTATCTAAAGAAAGACTGCCCCAGCTTAAAATATGACGCCGCTTCCAGGATAATTTATTTGAAAAAGAAAAAGTTAAAGAATAAAAAAACAGTTTTGATCTTGACGGCAGGTACGGCAGATATACCTGTTGCTGAAGAGGCAAGGCTTACGCTGGAGGTAATGGGCAACAAAGTAAAGACGATATACGATGTAGGAGTAGCAGGCATACACCGGCTGTTTGACAAGATAGGAGAACTCTCCAGGGCAAATGTCGTTATTGTTGTCGCGGGTATGGAAGGCGCGCTTGCCAGTGTGGTGGGCGGGCTTACAGACAGGCCTGTCATAGCAGTGCCCACGAGTGTTGGTTACGGGTCTAGCTTTAAAGGCATTGCGCCGCTTTTGACCATGATGAACTGCTGTTCGCCTGGAGTTACTGTCGTAAACATCGATAACGGCTTTGGCGCAGGCTACTTCGCGAGCTTGATAAACAAGTAACCTTTTCCACCGCGTAGGTGGAATTAATTCCACCTACGCGGTGGAAAAGGTCGAGAGGGATGTTTTGATACGAAAACAGGATGCGGTAAAAGAAGCCGTGATAAACATTGGGCTTTTGGATGAGGCAAAGATAAACAAGGCCCTTGAAGAACAGGCAAAGACTGGCCAGAGGTTAAGCAGTGTTCTGGTCAAGCTGGGCTATGTGTCGAATCAAGAGGTAGGCAAGACCCTTGTCCCGCAGATAGGCATATTGCCTGTAGCGATAAAGCCTGAGGATATCGATGATAATCTTAAGAGCCGCCTGCCAGTAAATCTCGGCCCGTCCCATCGACTGATTTCTTTAAGAGAAGAGAACAATAATCTTATTCTTGGAACAGATGACCCTCTGAATTTTTTAGCCCAGAAAAACATAGAAAAGATGATCGGCGCGAATGTCGAATTTGAGCTTGTCCAGACTAAAGATCTGGATAAAGCGCTAAAGATCCTGGCGCCCGCATCCACACAAAAGTCAGACATTGATTTTGCAAAGGCCTCAGAAGGCATAAAGGCTGTAAAGGGCGGCACTGAAGACGCGCCAATAATAAAGCTGGTAAATCTTATAATCCAGGAGGCAGTGAAAAGACGCGCCAGCGACATACACATTGAACCGTTGGAGCATAAATTTCGCGTGCGTTACAGAATAGACGGGGTATTGCATGAGGTCCCAGGCCCTCCAAAGAGATTGCAGGGTTCTATTATTAGCAGGCTCAAGATAATGGCAGGCATGGATATCGCGGAAAAACGCCTGCCCCAGGATGGTAGGATAAAAATACGCATTGATAAAAAGGAATTAGATCTCAGGGTATCGAGCTTACCTGGAATACACGGAGAGAGTGTTGTCATGAGGATCCTTGATAAATCAAGCTTTCTGGTCGGGCTTGAGGACCTGGGATTTATGGCAGACCAGCGAAAGGATTTTGAGAGATTGATAAACCTGCCGAATGGCATGATATTGGTCACTGGCCCTACAGGCAGCGGAAAGACGACTACACTCTATGCAACACTCAGCCATGTGAATCAAAAAGAACGCAAGGTCATCACCATAGAAGATCCTGTGGAGTATCAGTTGGATGGCATAAACCAGGTGCAGGTCCATCCTCAGATAGGCCTTACATTTGCCGGCGGGCTCAGGTCGATGCTGAGGCAGGCGCCTGACATTATAATGGTCGGAGAAATAAGAGATCTGGAGACAGCTCAGATAGCAGTGCAGTCCGCGCTTACAGGGCATTTGATATTCAGCACACTGCACACCAATGACGCGGCAGGCGCTATTACA
Source organism: Candidatus Omnitrophota bacterium (assembly GCA_018818505.1). The sequence goes on from JAHIRR010000233.1 coordinate 3,093, forward strand.
AGAATGGTAGACATGGGCATTAAGCCATATCTCACGTCTTCAACAGTGCAGGGCGTGCTGGCCCAGAGATTAGTGAGGACCATATGCCCGTCGTGCAGGACTGGCTATAAGCCCTCTGATGAAGAAGCCGAATTGCTTAGTTTAAAGACTTCAGGCCCTGGCGAAAAGGTCGAGATATATAAAGGTAAAGGGTGTCCTGCTTGCAGTGATACAGGTTTTAAAGGAAGGATAGGCATATTTGAGCTCTTGACAATGACTGACGCGATGCGCGAGATGGTCTTGAATAATGCCTCCAGTACCCAGATCGCCCAGAAGGCAAGAGAGATGGGCATGAGGAGCTTAAAGGACGATGGCCTGGAAAAGGTGAGACGGGGCTATACAACGATTCAAGAAGTGCTAAGGGTGACACAGGATGTCTAAAGACGCGAATATACGCGAATCCAACGCGAATAAACGCGAATTCAGGTTTAGTATTCGCGAATATCAGCGTTAGATTCGCGATGATTCGCGTTAAAAAATATGCCAGAAAAATCGCAATATAATTTATCCAATATAGATCGGGCAGCTATCAATAAGATATCAGCCTCCACGGCAAAGTTTTACAATATCGTGCCGCTAAAGGTCGAGAAGGGCG
>JAHIRR010000234.1 GCA_018818505.1 Candidatus Omnitrophota bacterium
CAACCGGTCTTTCGCCTGTAATTATTGAACGGGTTTGTCTGCCGCAATGCGCAATTTGCATAATAATCGGTGTATCGTATCTATGCACTGTATCAACCAAATCTCTATAGCAGTCAATATAGCTATCATCACTTATCATACTCATTCTATAAAAAGGGCTTTTACCATTTTGCTGCATACCCGCGTATCCTGTGATAATAGCCCCCACTTCGCCTTTTGCCAATTGAATATATGTATTTTTCAATAGTTCAGTAGGATATCCTTTGTCATCTGCCATCCCCTCGTGGGTCGCAGATCTAATAATTTTGTTTTTTAATTTAATCCCTGCTAATAAAGTAGGCTCGAAAATTTTATTATTCATCTATGGAATTGCTCATTTCAAGTATTCTGCCATATTAAGTTGATTTATCTTTTCCCTGTCTTTTTCTAAATAAAAAAATATACTTGTTTGTGTCGGATGTAATAACCCCTTATAACTCAACCTGATGGTGTCTTCGGTATTAATGAGAAGTCCCCATTTGCTAAGTCGTTTTAATTCTTCTTGAAATTCATAGTCAATAGAAATACTAAAATTCTCTTGAAATAATTTTTTATTAACACCGCCATATTGTCTATTAATGCCGCTCGTCTTCTGTAAGCCATATACGATATAACGTATCATTATTTCCTTTTTACTAAGAGAGCGCCCGCATTTAATAGGGGCAATACCCCTATCTAAGAATTTTTGATAGTTTTCCAAAGAATAATAATTATGATAGTCGCAGCAATTTAAAAAAGAATGTCCAGTGACTCCCAGGGCGCATACCTCGCTATTTATCGCCTTGAATTCTTGCTGAGCGTAAGGGAATTTCCATGACGCGATGAACTGATATGGATTGATTTGGATATACCCCATTTCTATCATTTTTTCTATTGCCATTACATGCATAAGTAATGTTTCTTCTTCTGTTGGAAACACATTTTTCGCATTTTGAGACATAATTGTCTTATTGCGGCTATCGGTAAAGGGATAAAAGGTAATGTTTTGCGGTCCTAAATTCGCAGCGATATCTATTGATTCCTTCCAGGTTTGTAACGTTTGTCCTGCCAAGCCAAACATAAGGTCTATGTTGATGTGAGAAAAGCCTGCTTTTCTACTTTTATTGAAACTTTCAATTGCTTCAGCTCTTGAATATAATCTATTATATAATCTTAAGAGCTCATCATTAAATGTTTGGACACCTATACTCAAACGATTAAAGCCGTTCTTTAAAAAGCATTTTATCTTTTCTCGCGAAATTGTATCTGGCGTCGTTTCACACGTGCACTCAAGCTGCGAGGGTATTGAAAAGGTATCACGCAGCATCTTCATTAATTGATCTACCTGCACTGTATCTAACACCATTGGCGTTCCACCCCCCCCCAATACAAGGAAGAAATGTCCCGTCCCCGCATATAGGGTTTTTGCGATACTATTGTCATCTCTCTTTCAAGATACTTTAAATAGATATCGATATTTGCCGGTTTCCAATCTGTCATACTAAAATAACGACAGAAGCTGCACTTTTCTAAACAAAAGGGAAGATGCAGGTATAATGCTATCGATTTCTTCTTTTCATTATTGAAGGAAAAAGGGAAACACGGGCGGGAAAACACCTCCTTCTCACTTATGCCGGAGAGAAGAAAATACGGCGGATATTGATTAAAAATCTCATATTGAATATGCCTTCTTTGCATGCCCTGCGCGTATAAAGAAGGTATGTCCAGAGAGGATAAAACATCACATGCTTTTTGAATTAAAGCATCATTATAGTTCGTTCTATAGTAATCGATTTTAGAATGAAACGTGTCTTCCTTAGGCATCTTAAGATAGCAATCTTTCTCGTAAATCTTCAATTATTTTTACGAATTGAGACGTTCTGCGCATCTGTTTTGTCCGTGGGCGCGCTAAATCGATAGGCCTGATTTCTTTAACCATTGCCGGGCGTGATGTAAGAACTATCACCGTATCAGATAATAGTACTGCTTCAGCAATACTATGTGTTACAAAGATAACGGTTGTTTTTATCTCATTCCAAATACGCAATAATTCGAAATTCATAGCATCGCGGGTTATTTCATCTAAACTACCGAATGGCTCATCCATAAGAAAAATTGATGGATGAATGCTGAGCGCGCGAGCTATAGCAACGCGTGTTTTCATGCCGCCTGATAATTCATGGGGATAGGCGTGCTCAAATCCATTTAAATTAACCAGTTCTATCATAGCCGCAACGCGGGTCATAACATCATTCTCACGAAGAATCTCTGCCGGCAATCGAACGTTTTCTAATACGCTGCGCCAGGGGAGTAAATTCGGTTCCTGAAAAACAAATCCGAACGGATGTTTAAATTGAAATTCCTGTATGGATTTTCCGTCAATACGCACATCTCCTTGGCAAAAAGGTGTCAGCGCCCCGATAATTCTGAGTAAACTCGTTTTTCCAC
>JAHIRR010000235.1 GCA_018818505.1 Candidatus Omnitrophota bacterium
CCTCTGGTGGTATAATTTACCTGCTCCATATGCTCTCCTCTGTTTTTTTTGTTGGTTTCACTACCTTACAAAATAACAGATTTTAAGAGCTATGGGGCATTTTTATTTCATTATTTTTCGCACTTACGATTACAATTCTCAAAGATTTTTTAAGAGGTCATACGCATTGTCATTAAACCGAAAAAGACTTGATAATGCACCTGCATGTACCTTAAATAACTCTGTAATTGCAGAATCCTTACGGGCGAATGTCTTCCCTGACAAAAGCTTACCTATAACGAATTTATGATATGCGGGATTTTCTCTACTTAAACTATTGAACCTACCAATCAGCTGGCTCAATAATATATTATCATGCACGCCTATTCCTTCTACTGCCCTAAAGGTGAAATCCTGCGCATCAGTAAATGGGTTATTTAAAAACTGGGTTATGGTATCCAGGGTCTCTTTTTTAAAATTACTATACAGTTTGGTGCCAACTACCATAAGTGCCCTTGATGCAAAAAGGTGAACATCTTTGCTGTATTTCTCTTCATATCTATCAGCCGAAACATTATTTAAATACTTTACAAATTCATGGATATTTTCTTCCAATTTAAGATCTATTCTGGATCTTAAAAGCTCTGCTACGAAATATATGTAAAAGGGAGAGTCTTCTCCTTTTGGATTTTTATTAAGGCATGATAAGGCATAAGTTACCGCTTTTTGCGCATCTTTTTCTTTGCAACTTTTATAATAGCCGAAATTTTTAAAATCTTTCAAAACATTAGCGTCACCACTTTCTAATAATATAACGCGTAATCTTTTATCTGCGCTATATGATTTAAGATATGCTTCTTTAACTGCCCTAATAATGCTATTATCTTTCAATGCAAACTCGGCAAGCATCTCAATAGTTGCTATTTTATGAACATTTACATATCCAATTAGATCCTCTAATATCTTTCCCTCCGTAAGATTCTTCTTTACCTCTTTTGAAAGTCCTGTCTTTTTTAAAACAGGTGGAATATTTTCATAATATAAATACGTATTATTTGTATATAATTTAACTATATCTGCAGAGACCTTGCTCTTTACCTCATTCGGGATATCGCAATCAGCGAGCAGTCTCATTGCGAGTTCGGCATATTCTTCATTTTTATCTGCACAAATTTTCAATATCTCTCTTACGGACTTTTCCTTGTCTTCCTTGCTTCCTGTCTTATTTAAGACATAATTTAGCGCCAAAAATACAGGAACGTCCAATTTACCTACAGGTGATTCCAGCCAGAATTCTGCGATACGGTTAACTAAATGAGGGTCTATTTTCAAACGCTTGCAATTTTGCGACATATACAAAAGTAACCCTGCTATCACACCCGCTTTATAGAACCCGCTTTCAATCTTATCCCCGGAAATTAAGTCCTGGTCTGTCAGTTCTTTAATCATTGGTATTAGATAGAACGTATGCACTTTTGTCGCGAGTAATTCAGGGGATAGCATCCCAAAATCTTCCAATAATTTTTTCACACTCTCCTTATTCAACTTTTCTATCATGCGTGATGCAACTAATTCATCGACAGGGAGCCTTAAATTATCAGCATACACGGTTGAATTCAATAAAAACAGAACAGTTATAGATATGAAAACAATCTTCATAATCTTCTCCTTTTTTAATACGCTATAACCCCCTAAATTTTCATAAACTAACCTCTTTTATAATACATTTGTAATTATACCGCAGAAAACGTTTTCCGTCAATATTATCTTTACATTTTGCATTTTGGCCGGCCTGACTTATTCATCAACACCCTAATCATAAAAAGTAGGCCAGGTTTAAACCTGGCCTACTTTACTTTCCTTTCCCGCAAAGTAGACAAAACAGACAATGACTGTTTTGTCTACTTTAGGTGAAAATTACCTTTAGGAAGCGTTTTTTGCCTACTTTTATCTGGTATTCTTGGGAGGGTTGGAGCTGGAATTGCAAGTCTTTGACTTTAGTAGAGTTAACCTCTATTGCGTCCTGGTTTATAAGACGCCGAAAATCACTATTTGAGGCACAGATCTTTTCGCTGACCAGGAATTCGCAGAGGGTTGGCTTGAATGGCTTTGTTTCTAACTTTAGCTCTGTAAATGGGTCTCGTTTTTGGAACTTGTTTTCAAAGTCCTTGCAGGCAGTCTGAGCTGCTTTGTCACCGTGATATTGCCTGACTATTAGTTCTGCCAGGTGTTTCTTGGCTTCCATGGGATGGCCCTGGCCTGAATTTTCATCTGTCAGCAGCTCGTAGTACTGTTTCATAAGCTCGTCTGATATAGACATGAGTTTACCAAACATCTCCTCTGGCGGCTCATTTATGCCTATGTGATTGCCAAAAGACTTGCTCATTTTCTGCACACCATCAAGTCCCACCAAAAGAGGCATCATAATAACAGCCTGCGGCTCCTGGCCATAGTCTTTCTGGATCTCGCGGCCCAAAAGAAGATTAAACTTCTGGTCTGTGCCGCCGAGCTCAACGTCTGCTTTTAGCTCCACAGAATCATAGGCCTGTAAAAGCGGGTACATGAATTCCAGAATGCTTATGTTCTTGCCGCTCTTATACCTCTGGCTGAAATCCTCTCTTGCCAATAGCTGTGACACAGTGCTGTGTGAAGTCAGGCTCAGCGCATCCTTAAGACTCATTGGATCTAACCATTTGCTATTAAACACTACTTTTGTCTTTTTCTCGTCAAGGATTTTAAAAACCTGTTTTTTATAGGTCTTGGCATTCTCTTTTACCTCTTTTTCAGTCAGGCGCTTTCTGATCTCGCTGCGGCCAGTAGGATCGCCTATCATACCTGTAAAGTCACCTATAAGAAATACTACCTTATGGTCCAGATCCTGAAAATGCCTGAGCTTGCGCAAAAGCACTGTGTGTCCCAGATGTATATCTGGCGCACTCGGGTCAAACCCTGCCTTTACAACCAAAGGCTTACCCTTCTCGAGCTTAGCGACCAGCTCTTTCTCAGAGATAATCTCAACTGTCCCGCGCTTTATTAAATCCAACTGTCTTTTCGTATCCATATCTTCCGCGTAAGTTCCGCGTCTAAAGTAGACAAATCAGTCAGTGACTGTTTTGTCTACTTTAGCTTCCGCGTATTTCCGCGATTATTCTTTCTTCTTTAAACTCAATCCTATTTTTCTCTCAACCTCGTCTACCTTGATCACAATAGCTTCGACCTTGTCGCCGAGCTTGTAGACCTCTTCCATCTTCTGCGATGCATCGAGCTCGAGCTCAGACACATGCACCAGCCCCTCAAGGTCCTTTTCTATCTCAACAAAGACGCCGAAAGCAGCGACCTTTGTTATGGTCCCCTCGACTGATGCGCCCAG
>JAHIRR010000236.1 GCA_018818505.1 Candidatus Omnitrophota bacterium
ATGCTATTGCGCCTGTATCCCTGTTAGTCTCGAGAAGCCTGTAAAATTCTCCGTAGCTTAATTCCTGTGGCACGCCCTGGCTAGAATAAGATCCTATTCTAAGTATATATACCAGGAGCAAAAACAGCCCTACCCACAAAAAGATATTCTTGCTGGCCTTATTCTTATCATTGTCCGCCTTCTTAACAGGCTTTACAGGATTAGCATGCTGCATAGTTAGTATATTTTAGCACCTATGTGCCAAAAAATCAACCCCTTCATGAAAAGTAGACAAAACAGTCACTGTCTGTTTTGTCTACTTTAGGGATAAGGAAATGCTATTTTTGTGTTTTACTACATCCACGCCCGAGGGTAGGTCAACCTTTGAATTCACTGGCCTCACATGGATAAGCTGCTCTAACTCTTTCCAGTGCTGATATGTAAGTCTCCTCAGGTCACCTTTAATCTGGCGCAGCGCAGCCCTCAAAACCCTTTTTCTTACTGCCTCTGGCTGGGCCTTGAATCTTTTGAGATCTATCAGAACCTGGCCATTCTTGATCTTTGAGGAGCTTTTTAATTTTCTATTCGAGAATTTTTCCATGAATTCATTTTCAACACGCAGGTTCTCAGCCATGTTAGTAAGGACCTCTTTTATATTCGCATTAAAATTCTTTTCTAAGTACGGGATCAATTCACGCCTGATCCTGTTCCTGGTAAAAATGAGTTTTTCATTAGAAGAGTCCTGCCTGAATTGCAAGCCCTCATCTTTTATAAAATCTTCTATCTCTTGGCGCGAGGTCTCGATAAGAGGCCTGATTATTTTAACACCCTGCATGTCTTTTACCGGGCTCATGCCTCCCAGGCCCAGCATGCCAGCGCCGCGGATCACCCTCATAAGGACTGTCTCTGCCTGATCGTCTTTATTGTGGGCAACTGCTATTTTTTTTATGCCTTTGGCCTTGGCGGCCTCTTTGAAAAAACCGTATCTCTCTTGCCGGCCAGCCTCTTCAGGAGAAATGCCTTTTTCTTTGGCGATCTGCGGGACGTTTATTTCTTTATAAATCATCTCCAGCTTCATTTTTTTTGCAAGGCCTTCACAAAACCGCCTATCGCCCACAGACTCCTCCCCCCTGAACATATGATCCAAATGCGCAATATGCATAGAGAAAGCGAATTCTTTTTTTAATGTCGATAGCGCGTGAAGCAGAGCAACGGAATCAGTCCCGCCAGAAAGCCCCACTAAAATCCTGTCGCCTTCCCGCAGCATCTGATACTTCTTAATTGTAGACCTGATTTTGTCTATAAAATTAAAAGACATATTATTGTTATGGCCCTGTACCATTCGCTAAGAATCTCAATTGAGCTACACCTTCGCTCAGGTACAGGGCTCATGAACCACTCGCCATGGATGGCGAAGCCATGAACCCCCTGTACCACTCGCCAAGAATACCGCTTGAGTTATATCTTCGCTCGGGTACAGGGCACAGCGAGCTTTATACTAAATGGCGAAGCCATGAACCCGAGCGAAGGTGTATCTAAAAGTGGTCTTCTTAGCGAGTGGTTCATGGTAGCGGCGAGTGGATTCGAACCACTGACGCGCCGGGTATGAGCCGACTGCTCTGACCAGCTGAGCTACGCCGCCAAATTTGCGAAGCCCCGCCCTTTTGGCGAAGCGTCTTAGTATGCCCGCCCAAAAGGGCGGGACGAAGCAAATTTGATCCCGAGCAAGCCAAATAATGCTTCGCATTATTTGGCGCGTCGAGGGACCTCTTCTACTTCAATACCTCGTTCAAACTCCCTGTCCTATATCCTTCTAGATCCAGAGCAATATAACTAAACCCCAGCTTCTTCAAGCGTCTCACTATTTTATCACAAAATCTCTGATTAAAAAATCTTTTTACATCTTTTTTCTCAACCTCTAGCCTTGCTGTGTCATTGTGATACCTGACTCTTACCAGGTCTACGCCCAGAACCCTGATAAAATTCTCAGCTTTTTCTATTCTTTGCAGCGTTAGTTTACTGATCCGCTCGCCATAAGGTATCCTTGATGCAAGGCACGGCATTGGCGGAAAATTCCAGGTTTTTAGCCCCCGTTTTTTAGAAAATCTGCGTATCTCCTGTTTTGTTATCCCGGCCTCCTGCAAAGGACTCCGCACTCCGAGCTCTTTTTTTGCCTTGCTTCCCGGCCGGTAATCACTTTTATCATCGACATTTGACGCGTCAACAACAATGCCCTTTGCCATATTTTTCAGCTTTACAAATAACTCCTTTTTGCAATAATAACATCTATTCTTTGGATTCTTGATAAATTTTTTGTCTCCCATCTCATTTGTATAGATTATCTTGTGCCTGATCCCTAATGATCTGGCAAACTTTTTCGCCTGAGCCAATTCTCTCTTCATGTATGTGTCTGAAACAGCGGTAACGGCCAGTACCTTCTCTTTCGACAATGTGTCTCTCGCCACCTTCAGCAGAAAACTAGAATCCACGCCGCCAGAAAACGCCACCACCACGCTATCCATCTTCCCTAAAACCTTCTCTAACCTCTTAATCTTATCCAAACACTTTGTCGATCCAGCCTCCGCCAAGCACGTACTCGCCATCGTAGAATACAGCTGCCTGGCCAGGCGTAATCGCTTCTTGCTCCTGGTTAAATTCTATTTCCACATCCCCGTCTTTTGTCTCTTTTAATGATGCCCTTGCTTTTTTGTGCGAATACCTTATCTTGACTTCTGCCTCTTCAGCCTTATTTGAAAACCAATTAACATCCTTGACTATAAATCTTTTTTTCTTTGTCTCGGAAAAATCGCCCACCACCACTTCATTCTCTTCCTGCTTTATCTTTATGACATAAAGAGGGGTTTTGTGCGCTATGCCCAGACCTCTGCGTTGCCCTATTGTGAAATTCCAAAATCCATTATGAGAGCCCATTATCTTGTTATTAGAATCGATTATGTCGCCCTTTTCTGGCTCTTTTTTTATGAATTTAGCATAATCATCGTCCAGCACAAAACATATCTCCTGACTGTCTTTTTTTTCGTGAACTTTTAATCCTAGTTCTTTTGCCTTATTCCTGACACTCTGCTTGTCGAGGCCCCCTAAAGGCAGTAAGACCTTATCAATGTGAGGAAGAGAAAATAAAACATAAGACTGGTCCTTGGCCTTATCCACAGACTCCTTTAACCTCAGTGCTCCATTTTTTTCGATCATTGCATAGTGGCCTGTTGAGACAAAATCGCATTCCAATTCTTCAGCCTTTTTAAGCAGGCTGCCAAATTTTATCTTCTCATTGCAGATAATACATGGGTTTGGCGTTCGGCCCAATAAGTATTCCCGGCTAAAATAATCTATCACCTCTTTCTTGAACACCTTTTCAAAATTTAATACATAATGACTTATGCCTAAAACATCACAGACCCTTTTTGCGTCTTCTATATCGTTTAGTGAGCAACAAGACTTTTCTTTATGCTTCCCGCAATATTCCTCTGGCCATATCTTCATGGTAGCGCCAATAACCTCGTAACCCTGCTCCTTTAATATAGCAGCAGCTACAGAACTATCCACACCCCCACTCATTGCAACTAAAACACGTTTCTTTTTCATATCCATATCATACAAAACCGCTAAAGTAGACAAAACAGTCAGTGACTGTTTTGTCTACTTTTCAGATATTGGGTAATAGCGCGGGCGGCGCGTTTGCCTGCGCCCATTGCGGCTATTACTGTGTCGCCGTATGTGGCATCGCCGCCGGCATACACGCCTTTCAGGTTTGTTGCTTGTGTCTCTGGGTCTACTATGATCTTGTCCCATTTATCGACTTTTAGTTCGGGCGTTGCTTTTAAAAATACTGGATTAGGGCTCTGGCCGACTGCCACAACAACTGTATCTACATCCATGATAAACTCTGATCCCTTGATTGGGATCGGCCTTCTCCTGCCAGATGCGTCAGGCCCGCCCAGCTTCATCTTCACACACTCCATACCTTTTACAAAATCCTTTTCATCTCCGAGTATCTTTTTAGGAAGCGTCAATATGTGCAGTTCGATCCCTTCTTCCTTTGCATTCTCTACTTCTTCTCTCCGCGCAGGCATCTCTTTTTCAGACCTCCTGTAAACTATACAGACTTTTTCCGCGCCAAGCCTGAGAGAAACGCGGGCCGAGTCCATTGCAGTGTTGCCTCCGCCAATAACTGCCACACGAGTTCCTATATTTATAGGTGTGTCGTATTCTGGAAAAAGATATGCCTTCATCAGGTTCGCCCTTGTTAAAAGTTCGTTCGACGAATAGACCCTGTTAAGATTCTCACCTGGTATTTTCATAAAGCTCGGCAGGCCCGCCCCTGTACCAATAAAAACAGCCTTATATCCTTCTTCGTACAGTTCCTCTAACGTCGAGACCTTCCCTACTATAAAATTCATCTTGATCTCAACGCCCAAAGACTTTAGGTAACCTACTTCCTTTTTTACAATGTCCTTTGGCAAACGAAACTCAGGAATACCATAGACCAATACCCCTCCAGCAGCATGCAAAGCCTCAAATACTGTGACACAATACCCAAGCCTTGCCAGATCCCCTGCGCAAGTAAGCCCTGCAGGACCTG
>JAHIRR010000237.1 GCA_018818505.1 Candidatus Omnitrophota bacterium
CAATGACAGGCGGCAGGTGCTCATATACCATGAGGTTTTCTCGCTACGAGGAGGTCCCTAATAAAACAGCACAAACTATTATCGCGAAATACCAAGAGCAGAGGAAGGCGGAACAGGAGAGTAAGTAATTTTGAAATAACCAAGATACAATAACCAAACAATGACCAATAATCAAATTCAAATAACCAAACCCCAGGATGAAATGTTTGGTTATTGGTGATTGAGATTTGGTTATTGTTTGTATCTTGTAACTTGATTATTGGTTATTTCATTGAATTAATCATTATTTAGGAGGTAAAGCATGTCAGGACACTCAAAATGGGCATCGATCAAACATAAAAAGGCTGCGACTGACTCGAAGCGCGGTCAAATATTTACCAAACTCATAAAAGAGATAACAGTAGCTGCGCGGCATGGCGGCGGAGAGCAAGAGAAAAATCCAAGGCTGCGTACAGCCATTGATAAGGCCAAGCAGGCCAATATGCCCGCGGATAATATTGACCGTGCTATAAAAAAAGGTACGGGCGAATTAGAGGGCGTGACTTATGAAGAGTTTACTATGGAAGGATATGGGCCGGGCGGTGTTGCGATAATGGTGGAGATAGTAACAGACAATAAAAATCGCACTGCAGCCGATATCAGGAGCATCTTTTCTAAAAAGAATGGCAATGTCGCTGGCGCTGGCTCAGTAAGCTGGATGTTTGAAAAAAAAGGGTATATAGAAATTGATAAAGCAGGTGTTACAGAGGATAAAGTGATGTCTATTGTGCTTGATGCTGGGGCGCAAGACATGGAGACAGAAGAAGCGTTCTACGCTGTAACTACTGAGTCAAAGGATTTTGAGGCAGTGAAGAAGGCGCTTGCCGATAATAGTATTAAACCAAAGAGCGCAGAGATTACAATGATGCCCAAGAGCACTGTAAAGCTCACAGGCGATGGCGCAAGGCAGATACTTGCTCTTGTGGAGGCGCTTGAAGATAGTGATGACGTGCAGAATGTTTACGCGAACCTTGATGTACCAGACGAAATAACATAAACCACAGAGAACGCAGACATTTTTATAATTTTCTCTGTGCACTCAAAAACTAGAAATTAAAATTAAATAATTTTTAAGACCAGAATTAAGTTTTAGTATAAAAGTTTTATTTAAAAGAGATCACAGAGATTTTATTATTTTAAAACTCTGTGTCCTCTGTGGTTTATTAGCTATGCGCATACTCGGGATAGATCCGGGATTAGGTATTACAGGATACGGGCTTATCGAGCTTTCAGGCAGGGATACAGGGGTGATTGAGGCAGGCATTATCAGGTCCAATTCTAAACATAAGATAGAGAGGCGGCTCTCAGAGATCCACAAAAAAGTCGCGGGTTTAATAAAAGACACAGCACCTAACGTAGTAGTCCTGGAAAATCTTTATTCGCATTATAAACATCCGCGCACCTCGATATTGATGGGACATGCGCGCGGCATAATATGCCTTGCGGTAGAAGAGCAGGGAGTTGAATTGGTGAATTACCCGTCCACACGGGTAAAAAAGGCTGTCACAGGAAGAGGGCACGCCTCAAAGCAGCAGGTGCAGCGCACAGTGACGAGCCTTTTGAATCTGAAGCGCGCGCCAGAGCCAGTGGATGTGACTGACGCCTTAGCGCTCGCGCTCACGCACGCGAACGTGTGTTTACATTGTCATTGCGAGCGAAGCCCCGCCCTTTCTGAAGAAAGGGCGGGACGAAGCGAAGCAATCTCTTAGGAGATCCCTCGGACGCTCCTATTTGTCGCGTCCTCGGGATAAATTCGCACTTATCACTTACGCTCCTTTCAGTCGCGTAAGTGATGTGCTCATTTAATTTATGATATGCAGGATCTCGGGAAAATTAGTGGATAAGCGGGAGGATTTAGTGATCCTGGATGTGAATGGCATCTCCTATGAGATACTGATCCCGGGCGCTGTAATGAGCTCTATTGAGAGCAGTGTCAAGGAAGATGCCTCGCTTTCTTTGATCATATATCACTATCTGCAGGTAGAGCCGTCCAGAAGCTTCCCATTTCTAATAGGTTTTTTGAACGAGATAGAAAGGGAATTTTTTGAAAGATTCATAACTGTATCAGGCATAGGGCCAAAGGCAGCAGTCAGGGCCCTTAAGATGCCCATATCCACGATTGCCCAGGCAATAGACCTGGGTGATATATCGCTTCTGAAGTCCCTTCCCGGGATTGGCGGCCAAAGGGCAAAAGAGATAGTGGCAAAGCTTCAGGGAAAGGTTGGTAAATTCGGGCTTATTCAGGACAGGGCATTTACTGTAGATAAGGCCAAGCAGGGGATAAAGGAAGAGGCCATGGATGTGCTTCTGCAGCTGCAGTATAAAAAATCCGAAGCCTCTCAGATGGTAGAAACTGCCCTGAACCGGAATCCAGACATCAGGACAGCCGAAGATCTGCTAAACGAAGTCTATAAGCAAAAAACCAAGCGCTAACCCGAAAAGTAGACAAAACAGTCATTGTCTGTTTTGTCTACTTTTCGGGGTGAAGGTGTTTATGACTAGGGAAGAATTCAAGGATGATCGCGAACGGCTGATTACAGGCCAGGAGGCAGAAGAAGAGGCAGTATTTAATATCTCGCTTCGGCCTGAGAAGCTCGAGCATTTTGTAGGACAGAGGCCTACCCTTGAAAATCTGAAGATAGCGATCCAGGCTGCCAAGAAAAGGAAAGAAGGCCTTGAGCATATCCTGCTCTCAGGCCCGCCCGGTCTTGGCAAGACCACTCTCGCGCATATTATTGCGCGCGAGATGGGTTCGAAGATCACTGCCACATCCGGCCCTGCAATAGAGAGGGCAGGCGACTTAATAGGCATCCTCACAAATCTCGGCGAAGGCGATATCCTTTTTATAGACGAGATACACAGGCTTTCCAAGGTGGTCGAGGAATTTATCTATCCTGCCATGGAGAATTTTCAGATAGATTTCCTGATTGATAAAGGCCCGTACGCCAAGACTATAAAATTCAATCTAAAAAGATTCACGCTTATCGGCGCTACGACTCGCGCAGGATTATTAAGCGCGCCTTTAAGGAGTAGATTCGGCATATTCTATCATCTGGATTTTTATGAAGAAGAGGACCTGGTCAAGATAATCTCCCGTTCTGCAAATCTCCTGGATGTAGTGCTTGATAAAGAGGCTGCGCATGAGATTGCCAGGCGTTCGCGGGGCACGCCACGCGTTGCGAACAGGCTCCTGCGCAGAGTCAGGGATTATAGCGAAGTAAAAGAGGAGAAGAAGATCAATAAAGAAAGCGCTATAAAGGCTCTGGAGTCACAGCGCATAGATTCAGCAGG
>JAHIRR010000238.1 GCA_018818505.1 Candidatus Omnitrophota bacterium
AAAATATATTTCCTATTCCCACGATCTTTCTGTAGTTTATATTTATCATCCACATAAATATCAAAGACCCGAGCAAAAACCAAACTACCTGCCTCAATACAAAACCCACCTCATAAGGATATGTAGCGCTGAATAAAAATAAAAGTCCCAGCGCAAAAATCCCCAGCGCGCTCCCCATCAACACCCAATCAAAACCCTTGTATTTTTTTAACTCTAATTTAATCATAATATCTCTTGTCATTGCGAGGGCGCAGCCCGAAGCAATCTCAAAAGAGATTGCTTCGCTCCCTTCGGTCGCTCGCAATGACACTTAACGATTCCTATACCAAAACTCCACCGCTTTTCTCGCAATAAGCGCAGCGACTTCGCCTCCTGAGCCGCCATGTTCTAAAAAAATCACAAAACTGATCTCGGGCTCCTCATAAGGCGCAAAACCAGCAAACCATGCATGCGTCCTTAAGTCCCCTCCTGGCTGCGATGTCCCTGTTTTCCCAGCAATAGAAACGTCGCTGCTCCATGCCCGAAACCCTGTGCCGTTTTCATCATCGACAACGCCTCTCATCGCCCCTCTGATCAATTGTAGATTTTTTTCCTGCAGCTTTAACTTTATTTTCTTAGGCTCTCTCTCCAATACATGCGGTTCGATAAGATAGCCGCCATTTGCCACAGCTGCTACCATGCGAACGATCTGTAGGGGCGTAACAAGCACATATCCCTGGCCTATTGAAAGATTCGCAGTATCACCCGCATACCAGCTTTCTCTCCTCTCAATCTTCTTCCATGCCCGCGATGGCAGAAAACCCTGCATCTCGCCCAAAAGATCTATGCGGGCCTTTTTCCCAAAACCAAAACTCCTGGCATATTCCAAGATCTTCTCAGCGCCCAGTGAAAGTCCTGCGTTATAAAAATAAATATTGCACGACTGCGCGATCGCATCCTTGATCTGCATGGGGCCATGACCGTCCCTGTTCCAGCAATGAAAACTACCCGCGCCGACCTTTAATCTCCCCCGGCAAAGAAATTCTGTCTCTGGCGTTATCTTTCCAGACTCCAGGCCTGCAAGCGCAATAATTATTTTAAAGATCGAACCAGGGGGATATTGGCCCATGATAGCCCTGTTTAAAAGCGGGGCATCACTGTCATTAAGCGCGTTAAGGATCGAGCCCTCAGGGTCATAGGAAGGCGCGCTGACCATTGCAAGGATCTCCCCGCTCGAAACATCCATAAAAACTGCGGCGCCCTTTTTCCCTTTCATCGCCTTCCACAAAAAATTCTGCAGTTTCGCGTCTATTGTAAGAGAAATATCGTTGCCTTTTCTTGGCCTTTTAAAATTCAAGATCTTCACCTGGCGGCCGCGATTATCGACCTGTACCTGCATGCCTCCGTCCTTGCCGCGCAAATGGCCATCAATGACCTTTTCAATGCCACTCTTGCCTATCAGGTCCTTGGCATTATAACCATAACTCCTGAGCAATTCCAGCTCGCTCTTATTGATCTCTCCCACATAACCAACAACGTGCGCGGAAGCCTCTTTGTATATATGCCTCCTCAAAGGAAATTCCCTGACCAGGACGCCTGGCATATCCAGCTTTGCCTCCTCTATGAGAACGGCCTCTCTCTTGGATACACTTTTCAACAGCTCGCACGGCGCGAACGGCGCCTGATAGTTGCGCTTGTAATTTCTTTTCAATAAACTCTCTGGAATATTCAGAAGACTGGAAAGTTCCGCTATCTCGCTGTCAACATCACTGGCCTCTTGCGGCACTATAAAGACACCAAAGGCGAGCGTGTTATCGACGATCGCATTATTGTTTCTATCGTATATGATCCCCCTGGGCGCGGCTATACTTAAGAGACGAATACTGTTTTTATAACTGAGGTCTCTGTAAAGCGGGCCTTTGATCACCTGGAGATAATAAAGATAAGCGGCCAATAAGATAAAAAGAATAGCAAATAAAAAATTTAAAGCCCTTATCCTCATATTGTCCTGCGGCTGCGATCGGCGATCTTGAATACCAGCGGCGAGATTGCGGTTGAAAAAAGAATTGTGGTAAAAAAAGACGGCTGTATGACTCCGCTCAGAATAAAATATAAAAGATAAAACAGGCCTAGCCCGCAAAATGAAAATATAAACTGCATAAAAATATTTTCCTTGTAAGACATGCGCTCCATGGCAAAGCCTGATGCCAGGCCTATCATGCTGTAAAGCGCGATATTCAATCCAAATGCGGAGCCGGACAATACCTCCACAAAGATCCCGATCGCGCAGCTGATCAGCGCCCCTAAAACCGGCCCCTTTCGCAGTCCTGCAAAAATCGCCAGCACCACTAAAAGATTTACATCATTTAGCGCTGTCATCTGCAATAAACCTGCGATGAAAATCCAAACAAAAAGCATAATTTCCCAATCTTGTCATTGCGAGGAGCGAAGCGACGAAGCAATCTGTTTTTGAGATTGCTTCGCTTCGCTCGCAATGACATTAGCGAATTACAAGCACTTCCTGCAACTGCCTCATATCCACCTCTGGCTTCACGGCTGCATTAAGATAAAGTCCGCTCGCGTCCTTATCCACAGAAACCACCTCGCCGATCAAGATCCCCTTCTTGAATATGCCGCTGAATCCTGAAGTAATGATCTTGTCGCCTTCCTTGATCTGACAATCCAGATCCAGATATTTCATGATGAGGCCTGAGCGCATATTCCCTGTAACCGCGCCCTCATCCCTTGTGCGCTGGACAACGGCGCTGACCACTGAATCGCGATCAGTAATCAAAAGTACCCTGGCAATGCTCCAGCCTACCTCGCGCACCCTGCCCACGAGACCGTTCCCGCTTATCACCACCATGCCTTTGCGCACATTGCGGCTCTTGCCTTTATCAATAATAATCGTGTCCTTCAGGCCCGAAGGATCCTTGGCTATCATCATGGCTGGCACAAATTTATGTCTTTTAGATTCCGTAAAATCAAGCAGCTCTCTTAATCTCTTATTTTCTAAGCGAGTCTCCTGCGTTTTTAATATCTCGTTTTTTAGATTGCTCAAATCCTCTCGCAATATCCTATTTTCACTCCGCATCTCATTAAAATTAGAGACATCGCGCAGCACATAATACGAGCCAGACACAACCTTAAGCGGCATGCGGAAGATATTTAAGATTTTTATTCGGGTCTGGTCTGAAAAAATCTGGGGAAGAAATAAAAGACTGGCTGCACTAAGAAATATTATTACAAAAGGAAGGTTTTTCTCTTTTTTTCCCACACACTTATTAACTCGCTTTGCTCGTTAATAACGCGAATTCTCGCAAATCCAACACGAATATTCGCGAATACTAAACTTGAATTTGCGTTTATTCGCGTTTGATTCGCGTATATTCGCGTCTCTAAAAATCCAGCCTGGAACGAACAGTGACTTTCTTTAGGTATTTTATTTCGCTTAAGACCTTGCCAGTGCCTATTGCCACTGCGGTCATCGGATCTTCAGCCACATGAACAGGCAATCCTGTCTCTTCGCTTATCAGCTTATCTATACCTCTTAAAAGAGCGCCACCTCCTGCCAGAATAATTCCTCTCTCGATCAAATCAGCTGAAAGCTCTGGCGGCGTTCTCTCAAGCGTCATCCTGGTAGCCTCGAGTATTGCTGCGATCGGGCCTGCAATTGCCTCTCTTATCTCTTCAGAGGAAACCGTGATTGTCTTGGGAAGGCCTGCCACTAAATCGCGGCCGCGCACCTCCATTGTCAACTCTTCCTCAGGCGGATACGCAGAGCCTATCTTTATCTTTATATCCTCTGCTGTGCGCTCACCTATCATCAGATTGTACGTCTTTTTTAAATGTTCAATGATCGCCTCGTCCAGCTCGTCACCGCCTATACGAATGGAACGCGAAAATACAATACCTGCGAGCGATATAACAGCTATCTCAGTAGTGCCGCCGCCGATATCAATGATCATGTTGCCGCTCGGCTCCTGAATCGGGAGGCCCACGCCAATAGCCGCTGAAATCGGTTCCTCCACGAGATAGACTTCACGCGCGCCAGCATGCTCTGCGGAATCCTTCACAGCGCGCTTCTCCACCTCTGTAATCCCGGATGGGATCGCGATCACCATGCGCGGCCTCACAAATACCCTGCGATTGTGGACCTTTTTTATAAAATATCGGAGCATGTCTTCTGTTATTTCAAAATCAGCAATAACGCCGTCCTTCATCGGCCTTATCGCAACGATATTACCAGGCGTACGTCCCAGCATTCGCTTAGCCTCTTCTCCCACGGCCAGCACGTTACGCACTCCCTTCTGAATCGCGACCACTGACGGCTCGCATAAAACAATGCCGCGGCCTTTGACATAGACAAGGGTCGTAGCAGTGCCAAGATCTATCCCCATATCATTTGAGAAAAGACCCAATAAATAATCAATGCCTTTTTTTAAAAGTCTAAACAACTGCGTCATTTTACACCTCTTCGGATTTTAATATGCTTAATTCTACCAAAGGTCTGCGTCTTTGTCAAATCAAATATAGAGATTGCTTCGCTTCGTCCCGCCCTTTTTGAAGAAAGGGCGGGGCTTCGCTCGCAATGACACTGTCATTGCGAGGAGTGTAGCGACGAAGCAATCTCAGAAAAACTCGGGAAGGACTTATTGATACAGCTAAGGCCAGTTACTTTGACCTTGTCTTTAATAACAAGGTCCGCGATAAGCATGCTCATGGCTGTGCGATGGTCCCCAAAACTAGAGACCGTCGCGCCGTGCAATGCCTTTCCGCCCTTTATTACTATACACCCACCCCTTGTCCCTTGTCCCTTGTCACTTGTCACTGAAACATCCGCGCCCAATTTCCGCAAGTTCGTAACCATAGACTTAACACGATCCGTCTCCTTAACACGCAACTCTCCTATACCTTTAATATAAGTCGTACCTTTAGCAAAACACGCTGCAAGCATTATTACAGGTATTTCATCTATTGCCCGCACCACTTCTCGCGGAGAAATCGTCACACCCTTAAGCTTACTAGACCTTACAACAATATCTCCCCACCCCTTGTCCCTTGTCCCTTGTCCCTTGTCCCTAATATCAGCTCCCATCCTCTTCAATATATCAAGGATCCCAGTTCGAGTAGGATTAAGTCCAACATTTTTTATAATTATTTTAGTATTCGGCAAAATACATCCAGCTACAATAAAAAACGCAGCGCTGGAAATATCACCAGGGACATCTATTGTGCCGGGTGACTTTAATTCTGCGGGCCCTTTAATCTGACACCTGGCACCTGACACCTGACACGGCACTCCAAACCGCCGCAATATCTGTTCAGTATGATCCCTCGACTTCACTGGCTCACTCACACTCGTAACACCTTTGGCGTATAACCCTGCCAGCAAGACACAAGACTTCACCTGCGCGCTCGCGATCTTTGA
>JAHIRR010000239.1 GCA_018818505.1 Candidatus Omnitrophota bacterium
AATCAACTAAACGCGAATCCTCGCAAATCCAACGCGAATATTCGCGAATATCAGCGTTAGATTCGCGATAATTTACGTTAAAAAATATGAAAAAAATAGAGATATTTGTAGACGGTGCTTCCAGGGGCAATCCTGGTCCTTCGGGCATAGGCATAGTTTTTTATGACAAAGAGAAGAAAATCGTCAAAAAACTATTCAAGTTTATAGGCAATGCAACTAATAATGTGGCAGAATATAGCGCGCTTATCTACGGTATTCAGGAAGCGTTGATAGATAGATATGCTGATGTGACAATAAAGTCTGACAGTGAATTGATGACAAGGCAGCTCCGGGGAGAATATAGGGTAAAAAATGAAAACCTCAAACCATATTATGATCAGTTTTTACACCTTTCGCGGGGATTTGAAAAAATCAAGGTAGTTTCGATAGGCAGAAAAGATAATAGTGTTGCAGATAAATTGGCTAATAAGGCCATAGATTCAAGATTCAATGTCTCATTGACAATTGAATAGGGTGCAGGCTGGATGATCGCTTCTGTCTAAGGCAGGGGAGGAAAGTCCGGGCTCCACAGGGCAGCGTAGCGGGTAATGCCCGTCTCCCGCCCTTTTGTTTAGTGTGTTTCGCATTTTGTATACATTATCAATTTACAGTGCGCAATGTCTATTTTAAAGCGAAACGCCTTAAACAAAAGGGCGGGACGGACCAGAGCCACAGAGACGAGTCTGAGTCGCAAAGGCGCAAAACTATTAACGCAAAAGCGCAAAGAACTTTGAAATTTCTACTTTTTTGCGTCTTTGCGTCTACCATTTAGCGTTTTTGCGACTCAGGGTGAAACGCGGTAATCTCTACGCGGAGCAAAACCAAATAGGTCTCGCTAATAAGAGCGGCCCGTTCATAAGAGCGAGACGGGTAGGTTGCATGATCCTGGCAGCAATGCCAGGGCTAGATAGATGATCATCATCTGCCTAAAAGCAGAAACAGAACCCGGCTTACAGGCCTGCACCTTTATTCTTTGTTGTGATTCGTGGAGGTTACGTAACGTTTCGGAAGGTTTCGGAATGTTGCGTAAGGTTGCATTGAAAGTGTTATAATTCCCTGTCTCTTGTATTTCTCCTAAACATATGATATATTTAACCATATGCGCTATATAATAAGTATTTTGTTAATTATCGTATTTATTTTTGCAACTACACTCTTTGCCGATACTATTGTTATGAAGACTGGCAAAAAGGTCAAGGGTCTGGTTGTGGATGAATATTCTGACAGGATTACGCTCAGTACATCTGATGGCGAAGAGGATATTTTGCGCCAGGACATAGAAAGGATAGAATATGATATGCCTGAGCAAAACTTCATGCAGCTCGGACGATCATATGATGAAAAGGGATGGTATGATAAAGCCACATTTTATTATAAAAAAGCAATGGAAGTAAATCCAGATTACAAGGAGGCCAGGGAGGCATATCTTGCCTCTCATTCCAAGATGTGGCGCCAGGAAGATAAGATGACAAAGAAAGAGCTGGAGCGCCAGAACATGACAATGGATTGGCGGAAGAATAAGAATAAGGAAATTTCCTCGCAGGCCAAGGATAAAGAGGTCTTGCTAAAAAAAATATTAGGCCTTTCTTTATTAGAGAAAGATGGGGTTTTTACAATAGATGAAGTAGGGCCCCATTCGAGCGCAGACAAGGCAGGCATAAATAAAGGCGATCTTTTGGTGGGTATATGGGGAAAGCTCATCCGTTACAACAGCATGAAAGATGCGATAGATGAGCTATTGGGTCCCAAATATTCAGAGGTCAGGGTATTAATAGAAAAAGATATTTCTTTAGAGATCGAAGGCAACGTTTCG
Organism: Candidatus Omnitrophota bacterium; assembly: GCA_018818505.1. The sequence continues at coordinate 1,853 of JAHIRR010000239.1, forward strand.
CAGCTATATGAAGAGCTGCAGATCTCACTGGGTTTTGAATATGAAGGCCTTGCAGTAAGAGATGTTGCAATTGAGGGTAAAGGCGCTTCAATAGGTTTTAAAAAAGGCGATTATGTAATAGCAATAGACAAGAATATTACCCGATATCTGCCTCTTGATAGTGTTATCGCGCTTATAAACAGCGCCAAGAACAATAAAAATATAGTTTTTACTATCAGGAGAAAGGTCAATTTAAGAAGAGGTGGAGAATAATGGCGATAAAACAGATCTTTAGGAGACGACAGTATCTAATAAAGAGAGGGATGCAGTTTCGCTATATAGGCCTTGTGTTTGCGCTGGTCATTATGTGCTCCCTGGTTACAGGTTATACTGTATTTGCAACTGGATGGGCGTTCTTAGGGGAAAAGCTCTCCAATGTTTATCCTCAAGGCAGGCTCATTTATATTTTTAGGGCTACAAATATAGCTTTGATAAGAAATCTTTTCCTGGTTTCGCCGATTGTTTTTATAATCGCGCTCTCATCGCATAAAATAGCAGGGCCTGTTTACAGGATTGAGAAGACCCTGGAAGAGATCAATAAGGGAAACCTCGCCTTAAAAATAAAGTTCAGGCAGGGCGATGAACTCTGGGACCTTGCTGATTTAATAAACGTTATGATAGGGAATTTTAACAAGACCATCGCCTCCAGTAAAGATGCAGGTAAAGATACTCGAACCAGCTTAGAAGCCATAAAAAAGGAACTTTCCAGCGGCCCATACGACCGCGCAAAGATAGAATCCTCCCTAGATGAGCTGCAAGCAAAAATAGACAAAGTCAATTCCTCCCTGGACCAATGGACTACATAGTTACGTGACAGTCATGCACCACCCAGACCACTGGCTCTCGGGGCATATATTATAAGTTTTGTGTAACCGGTGAGTCTTCAGGGGAGGCACATGTGTCATTGCGAGCGAGCCGAAGGCGAGCGAAGCAATCTCTTCGACGGAGACAGAGATTGCTTCGTCGCTCACTCCGTTCGCTTCTCGCAATGACACGGCTATGCACCCCCGATAACTCACCGATTACAGTTTTGTCAATTTTAGCATAGACAAGTTGAGAGTTCTTTGTTATACTGGCGGGCAGATATGCGCGTCTGTCATGTTATAACAAAGCCCGAACTTGGCGGTGCACAGCTTAGCACCTTAAACATTCTTGCTGGTCTTTCTGCAGATAAGTACGGCCTATCTATTATCACATCCCCAAAAGGCGTTCTTGCTTCTGAAATTAGAGACATAAAAGGCGTAAAATCCTATTTTGTCCCTTCTTTAGCCAGAAATATAAACCCAATAGCTGATATAATTGCTTTTATATCAATATATTCTATATATAGCGCCAATAACTATGCTATAGTCCATACACATAGTTCAAAGGCCGGTATTATTGGCCGCTGGGCTGCCAGATTTGCAAAGGTGCCTCATATTGTCCACACCGTGCATGGCTGGCCTTTTAATGATCATCAAAACCCCATCCTGAAAGGTTTTTATATATTTCTTGAAAGACTGACAGCGAAATTTACAACAAGGATCATCTGTGTATCAGAAAAGGATCTGGAAACTGGACTAAGGCACAGGATAGCGCCGAAGGATAAGTTTGTACTTATAAAATATGGCATACCGCTTGCTAAATTCAGAAGGCCTCCAGGTAATAGCGCGGAAAAAAGGAAAGAGCTGGGAGTGCACAATCGCGATCCTATTGTAGGGATGATATCCTGCCTAAAGCCACAGAAATCACCTGTGGACTATATAAAGGCGTGTATAGAGATATATAAAGAAACGCCTAACGTTAATTTTTTATTGATCGGTGACGGTGTTTTGAAAAAAAGATGTAAAGAAATCCTGGCTTCTACTCCTTTAAACGGGAGGTTTATCTTTGCTGGCTGGAGAAGAGACATCTCTGAGATCCTGGATATATTGGATATAGCAGTACTTACGAGTAAATGGGAAGGCATGCCTATCTCGATCATAGAGGCCCTTTGTAAAGGTAAGCCTGCTGTTATTACTGATGTAGGGGGAGATAGGGAGCTCGTAAGAGATAAGGTAAACGGTTTTCTTACGTGTCCGGGATCATATGAAGATACAGCTAAAAAGGTATTAACATTATTAAAGAATAAAGAGCAGCTCAAAGAGATGTCTAAAAGAGCGTCTCTTTCAATAGATGATAGCTTTGATTTGAAAAACATGCTTAACACACTTGATAAACTTTACAGGAGTTTAGTGTGACAGTTTTTTATATCTTTCTGTGTTCTTTTATGGCCAGCCTTTTATTCGCCGCTTTATTTATCAAAATAAAAGGTGGAACTAAAAAGGTTTCCTGCATAGGCGGAATCGCTATTTATGCGGCATTTTTAATAGCAATATCGGCAGCTATATTTTTAAAAGAGCTTGGAGGCTTGAGAGTTTTAGGTCTGATTGTTTCATCCGGCATCATAATGGTTTTGGGCCTGATAGATGATGCTAATGAATTAAGGCCTTCTCTTAAGGTAACAGGAGAGTTTTTGGGAATAGGCGTATTAGTGGCATTTGGATTTACTGCCAGAATAGCCTTCTTGCCAATATGGGCCAATGTATTGATAACAGTCTTCTGGATGTTATTTATAACAAATGCCTTTAACCTGCTTGACATAATGGATGGCCTGGCATCCGGCCTTGTAATTATTATTTCTTTGACGTTTCTAAGTATTGCAGTTATTAACAGGGATTCTTTTTCCATGTTTATCTTGGTCGCCTTGATAGGCGCCCATTTAGGATTTTTGAAGTACAATTATCCGCCTGCAAAGGTCTATATGGGAGATGCAGGTAGTTTATTCTCCGGGTTCTTATTGGCAGCTGTAGCCATAAATATAAATTATACGCCCATAGAAAGGCCAGTGGCGCTCTTTGCGCCTATCCTGGCGCTGAGCCTCCCGATCTATGATACGATTTTTTTAACAATAATGCGTATTAGAAAAAAAATTCCCATCTTTAGCAAAAGTAATGACCATATTGCGTTAAGATTATTGACTGTGGGATGCAGCGTGCGCAAAAGTTTATGGGCGATGTACTTTTTCGGGATTTTTCTGGCAATATCAGCATTGATAATAACATTTAGCCCTACTTATGCAGGTCTTGTGATGACAGGAGTCGTATTTTTGATATTTATATTGGTAAGCACAAGAGTAGCTGTGCTAAAAATGGAGTAGAAAATTATGACAAAAAACAAAAAAGATGAAAATGTAATTCTGGGCGCAGGGCTATCAGGATTGAGCGCAGCGTATCACTTAAAGAATGGGTATTCTTTATTTGAAAAAGAATCCGAGCCTGGCGGCATAGCAAGGTCTGTGCATAAAGATGGCTACACGTTTGATTACGATGGCCATCTTTTGCATTTTAGAAACGAATATACCTTTAGATTGATTTCAGGGCTTTTGGATGAAAATCTGGCCATTCATAAGCGCAGCTCGTGGGTGTATTCAAAGGGATGCTATACGAGATATCCATTTCAGGCAAATTTTTATGGGCTTCCAAATCCCATAATAAGGGATTGCCTGACAGGCCTTATAAATGCGAGGATCGATTCAGGACATGCAGACATAGATTTAAAGGGAGACTTTGAAACCTGGATAAAGAAGACCTTTGGAACCGGGGTAGCGGAACATTTTATGCTGCCTTACAATAGAAAATTTTGGACAAAGGACTGTCGTGACTTGACCTGCGAATGGCTAAATGGTTTTGTGCCTATACCAACGCTTGAAGACGTGGTCTCAGGCGCTTTATCATCAAATCCAAAGGAGTATGGCTACAATACAAGATTCTGGTATCCAGTAAAAGGCGGGATATCTAAGCTGGTAGATGCTTTTTTGCAAGGCATAAAGGATGTCTCTGTTGATAAAAAGGCAATTCGTATAGATCAGCACAGGTGCGAGGTTATTTTTAAAGATGGCAGTATAAGGAGATTTGATAGACTGGTTTCCGCAATACCTCTGCCTGAACTTTTAAAACTTTTCGTAGATCTTCCCGCAGAAGTCAAGCATGCTTTTTCTTTGCTTAGATGGACTTCTGTATTCGTAGTAAATTTAGGTTTTAAGGGAGACACTGTAACTGATAGGCATTGGGTCTATTATCCTGAGGAAGATTTTATTTTTTATAGGACAGGGTTTCCAACAAATTTTTCCAAGGATGCAGCTCCTCCTAAAAGGACATCTATTTATGCGGAGATATCGCATTCAGACACTAAAAAGATAGACAAGGAAAAGGCAATCGCAAAGACCATAAAAGACCTGAAGAGATTAAGGATTATTCACGATGAGCGGGATATCGAGGTTTGTCTGCCCATGGATATTGAATATGGCTATGTGATTTATGATGCGAATAGAAACTGGGCTATCAATACTATAAAGAAATACCTTGAAGGTTTTGGCATATATACTATCGGCCGCTATGGCAGCTGGAGCTATATGACAATGGAGGATGTGATTCTGGAAGGAAAGGAAATAGCTGATAAGCTGTCTGAGGAAATAGTTAAAACTCAGAAGTGGACACCTGCCTTTTCTGGTCATCCCGCCAAGACAGAGTTAGTCAGGATCTGAGATCTATGTCAACATACATTTTAGGCATATCATGTTTTTATCATGATTCAGCGGCAGCCTTGATCAAGGACGGGGAGATCATTGCTGCTGCTCAAGAGGAACGCTTCACGCGTAAAAAGCATGATTTTAGCTTTCCTGTAAATGCTGTAAGGTACTGCTTAGAAGATGGCAAGATCAGACCCAAGGACTTATCTTTTGTGGCGTTTTACGATAAGCCGCTTTTAAAGTTAGAGAGGATACTCCTTACATATCTTTCCTATGCGCCCGCAGGTTTTAAATCCTTCAGCAAGGCCATGCCTTTATGGCTTAAAGAAAGATTGTGGATGAGGCCTTTAATAGCAGAAAAACTGGGCTATAAGGGTAAGATCTTATTTACAGAGCATCACGAATCGCATGCAGCCTCCGCATTTTACCCCTCGCCATTTAAAGAAGCCGCGATCCTGACAATGGATGGTGTTGGTGAATGGGCTACCGCAAGTTTTGGAATAGGAAAAGATAATGATTTTGAGTTACGGTATGAAATAAAATTTCCTCATTCTTTAGGACTTTTATATTCGGCCTTTACTTATTATATGGGATTCAAGGTAAATTCAGCCGAGTATAAGGTAATGGGCCTTGCGCCTTATGGCAAGCCTAAGTATGCAGAGCTGATCTTAAAGGAGCTTATCGATCTGAAAGAAGACGGATCTTTTAAGCTGAACATGAGATATTTTAATTATTGTGCCGGCCTTACGATGACGAATAAGAGATTTGATAAATTATTCGGGGGGTCACCAAGAAAACCAGAGACAAAGATTACTCAGAAAGAGATGGATTTAGCGAAATCCGTTCAGGTGGTGACTGAAGAAGTCATGCTGAAAGTCGCCAGGCATGTACACAGGGTAACAGGCCAGAAGAATCTTTGCCTTTCTGGCGGGGTCGCGTTGAACTGTGTAGGCAATGGAAGGATTTTAAAAGACGGGCCATTTGAAAAGATCTGGATACAGCCTGCTGCAGGAGACGCTGGAAGCGCGCTTGGCGCGGCATTAAGGATCTGGCATAAGTATCTTGGCAATAGCCGGGTCATTGAAGAGAATAAGGGCCCACAAAAGGGCTCTTACCTTGGCCCAGAATATAGTGATGCCTGCATAGAGAAATATTTAAAAAAGAACAATATTCCTTACAAGAGGTATATTAAGGAGGATTTGCTCAAGAAGACAGTAGAGGCTATTACAGACGAAAAGGTAATAGGCTGGTTCCAGGGCAGAATGGAATTCGGGCCAAGGGCATTAGGCGCAAGGAGCATAATAGGCGATGCCCGCTCTTCACACATGCAATCCCGCATAAATTTAAAGATAAAGTTTAGAGAATCATTCAGGCCCTTTGCGCCAACTGTTCTGGCTGAAAAGTTGCAGGATTATTTTGACATAGGCTGTGAGAGCCCTTACATGCTTTTAGTAGCCAATGTCAAGAAGGATCGCTTAAAGTCAAGCACAGAAAAAGAACCAGAAGGTTTTGAAAAATTAAAAGTAATCCGCTCTGAGATCCCTGCTGTTACGCATGTAGATAATTCAGCAAGGATTCAGACTGTATCAGAAGACAGTGAAAATAAGATGTACTATCGCCTGCTAAAAGAACTTTATAAAAAAACAGGCTGCCCTGTAATAATAAACACATCTTTTAATGTAAGAGGAGAGCCCATAGTCTGTACGCCAGAAGACGCGTACAAATGTTTTATGCACACTGATATGGACTATCTTGTGATAGGTAGTTTTATATTAGATA
>JAHIRR010000240.1 GCA_018818505.1 Candidatus Omnitrophota bacterium
TAAAGGTTATATACTTATAATACTACCTTTGGTGTTTTCTCTCCTCCTGTGCAGCAGCGCATCCGGATTTGCCAATGGCAAGACCAGGGTGGCCGCCTCAAAGATCGATTTAAGGAAATATTTTGAAAAGGCAATGTCTTTGTTCGAGAGTGCGAAATACAGAGAGGCTATTCTTGTATTCGAAAACCTCATAGAGATAGAAACTTCCCAGAAAGAGTCTTATTTTACGCCTTTTGCGGAGATATACATTGATAAGTCCAGGGGCAGGATGAAGGAATTACTTATGTTGGAGGACAGGAAATGGGCCAAGATGAAAAAGCGTGTCCTGAGCGAGGCAGAGAAAATAGCTCAAGACGAATTAGACCAGATCGCAAAAAAAGAAGAAGAGAGGTTATTAGAGGAAGAGCAGAAGATCTTGCGCGAAGAAGAAACAAGGAGAAGGCAAGTTCAACAAGCCCGGAGGAAAAAGATAGATGCATTGGAGCAGGACGCGAGAGAAACCTACGAGCAGGCCGTGACTTATTACAGACAAGGGAAATATCCAATGGCTATCGTGGAGTTTAAAAAGATAAAGGAATCAGATCCTGAAAATAGGCTGGTTTCGCAGGCAGATTCTTTTATAGCGAAGGCGCAGGGCCAGATAAAGGCTCAGGAGGAGAGAGAGCTTCTGGTAAGGATGGAGGCTGCGAGGCGCGCGCAGATCGAGATGGAGCTGGATGCGCAGCGCAAACAGATCGAGCAGGAGCGCCGCAAGAGGGAACGCGCAAGGAAGGAAAGAGAGAAAGAGAGGCTTCGAAAAGTATTTGAGGCCAGGTTCAAGGCAAAAGAAATAAGAGACAGGATCGTAAGGATAGAAGTCCTGACAGATGATATAAGGAGAAAGGTAAAAGAGAATAGATTTGAAGAAGCAGAATCTCTTCTCAATACAGCCACAGCAGAGTTTCCTGAGAATGAGAGGTTCAAGGATATATTTCACTATGTCGAGATGCAGAAGATTAAGAGGCAAGAAGATGCATTGAAAAGGGCAAGGGAGATCGTGGAAGAGAATATGCTTTTAGAGGTGGCTAAAAAACACCTGCTCCCTGAAGAAAAATACGGCACGCTGGAGAAAAAGAAAGAAATAACGCATCTTGTCAAAGTTCCTAAGATAAGAAAGCGCTTGAAGATACCCATCAGTGTTGATTTTAAGGATGTGGAGCTGGATTATGTCCTGAGTTTTCTATCTGACGCGACAGGCGTTAATATAATACCGTCTGGCGAAATAGATATGGAAGAGAAGCTCGTTACCATAAAGATCAGGGATATGTCGCTTGAAGACGCGCTAAAATATATACTTAAATCGCAGGAGCTTGTTTACAGGATAGAAGAGGATGCTGTATGGGTGACAACAGAGGAAGAACTCGATAACGAGCAGATAGAGACGCGGGTGTATTTTTTGAACGAGGGTGTTGGCAGATTTGCGGATTTTGAAGGGACCTTTGATTCTGAAAGCGGGAGTTCCTCTGCCTCGACAGAGGTAAAGACAATAAAGGATGTGCTTGAAAATTCTGTGGACTGGCCAAAGGATTCAAAACTGACCCTGGATGATCGCACAGGAGCTCTTATAATAAGCAATATCCCCTCAAATCTTGAGGTCGTTGAAAACCTGATCTATAATCTCGATGTCACGCCAATACAGGTCCTGGTCGAAGCAAAGTTTCTGGAGGTAAAGATCACTGATACAGATGAGTTAGGTGTTGAGTGGAAGCTGAATAGTGATTGGGGAACCAAGCAGAATCAATCTAAACAAAACCTGCATGGTTTTGCGTCTTCCAGCGGAGTGAATTTCGATGATTTTACTACTAATGCGGATTATGGTTTTAATCTGACATATCAGGGCATATTGAGCCACCCGCAGTTTCAGGCAGTGCTTCACGCATTCCAGCAAAAGCAGAATGTAAAAACACTCTCAGCGCCCAGGATAACCACACTGAATAATCAGACAGCTACCATAGAGGTCATAGATGAGTATATATATCCCACGAGATATGAGGTGAGTTTAGTGCAGTATGACATAAATGGTGATGGAGATTTTGACGACGCAGGAGAGACAGAATGGGCTAATATCCCACAGGATTTTGTGACCAGAGACGTAGGTATACTTCTACATGTCAAGCCGAGCGTAGGCGCGGACAATAAGACTATCACACTTGCTTTGACACCAGAAGTGAGCGAGCAGGATTCCAGCGGCTCACCGTATGAATATTCAGGAGGCGTTTCAATACCTAACTTCAAGACTAGGAATCTGAGTACAAGTGTTATTATTGAAACTGGCGAGACAATTGTTATGGGGGGGCTAATGAGCGAATCAAATACAAACACAAAGACCAAGGTGCCCTTGCTTGGCGATCTGCCTATAGTCGGAGGCCTGTTCAGAAAGAATTCCGAGGGTGTTGAGCGCAGGAACCTCCTGATATTTGTCACCGCGACTATTTTAGATGATAGCGAGAGGGTAATGGTAAATGTTCCTGATGCTGAACCAATAAGGCGAGAGCAATGATAAAAAAAATAGTCATATATTTATTTATTGGGCTGCTTGTTTTGCCAGGATCTATTTTTGCCTATGAGGTCCGCTCTTTAAAGGATAGTGATGATGCTGAAAAACATTCTATCGTAGATGTCCCTGAGATAAGAGAAAAACTCGAGACTCTTATAACAGTGGATTTCAGGGATGTAAGCCTTGATTATGTGCTGGATTTTCTCTCAGAGGCTACAGGTGTGAATATAATCTCAGGTCAGAGTGTCGAGTCTGAGGATAAGAAAGTAACTATTAAAGTAAAGGACATGACGCTGGATAGTGTTTTAAAATATATCTTAAGGAATCAAGGCCTCCTTTACAGGATCGAGCAGAACGCGGTATGGGTGGATACATTTGATGCCATTGAGGAAGAGACTTTAGAGACAAGGATCTACTATTTGGATCAGGGGCTTGCCATGTTCACGGAGTTTAGCGGCAATACAGCCAGCTCAACAGGAGAAGGTTTTGGAGGTGCATCAAGTATATCCAATGTCAGCACCATAAAAGATGTGCTTGAGGATGCAGTGGTCTGGCCAAGTGATTCCAAGATAAATGTAGATGAGCGCACAGGCGCGCTTATTGTGACCAATAGCCCATCGAATCTAAAGATCATAGAAGATATACTTTATAATCTAGATATTGACGCGACACAGATTCTGATAGAGACGAGATTCATTGAGATAAATGTTACAGATTTTAGTGAATTAGGTATAAACCTCAGTCTGGATAGCCCTTTTGCCATTTATAAGGACGCAGGTGTGCCGGTGAATCAGATCTCCAGCGGAAGCGGTTCGAAGTTTTCAGCATTTACTGGAGCCAGTGAAGGGCTTAACCTTACTTATCAGGGCATGCTGACAAAGCCACAGTTTTCAGCAGTGCTCCACGCCCTCGAGAGAACAACAAAATTAAAGACGCTTTCCGCGCCAAAGATCACAACGCTCAATAATCAGACCGCGACCATAGAAATAGTGAATGAATTTGTGTACCCTACGAGATATGAACCAACGCTCATAAAAGAGGATCTCAATAATGATGGAGATTTTCTTGATGAAGAGCTTGTAAGCGGCGTGCTTACAAAAGAGACACGGTTTGTAAATGTAGCCCAGGGTTTTGAGACAAGGGATGTAGGGATATTACTTCAGGTAACGCCAAATGTAGGGAGCAACAAGGAGACTATTACATTGACATTAAGGCCTGAGGTGA
>JAHIRR010000241.1 GCA_018818505.1 Candidatus Omnitrophota bacterium
AATCTGCTATTTCACCAATATCTTCTACTCTTTTTTTTGCCTTTAAGACAAAACCATCGTAGATATCAAAAGAGGTAGTGCGTACTCCAGAAAGGCTAAGCAGCCTTTCTGTAAGAAGTCCTGTACCACAACCGATCTCCAGGGCCTTGAGTCCATTTTTATTCTTATTAGCATATCGATCGATATGTTCATTGATCAATATTGCTCTTCTCTCCAATCTTAGCTTTCCTGCAAAGGTATTCCATCCCCATACATTGTCCGTCTTTTCTTCGAGTATCTTTTTATTATGCTCTATCTCTTGGCTTTTTCTTTTTTCCATCTTACGATCCATTCCTTGCATCTCTGAAAGCCGAATGCCCCTAATATAAAAATATAAGGCTCTATAGGTAACCTGAAGCGAGGAGAGCCATAAAAGATTAAGGTCATTATCTGGAAATAAATTATAGGCAACAGTATCGGATAAGATCTTTTAATTGCCTTAAAGCTTAAATATAGACCTACCAGAAAAAAAGGCACTATTACTACATATATAAAATTGAACCATTTCCCTCCTACGATCTCCCAATCAAATGGCGCCCAGAAATATACTGCTTTCTTAGCCTCAAGTAATAAGACTTTCTTAGGATTATCTGCTATAAATCGCAGGGTCTTTTTAAAAAGAAAACTACTTTTTGATGCCGCATCTTCGATCTTATTCGCTTCGACCATAATAGGGTCATTTGGATCCGCTAATAAGCCAAATACGCCACCTTTAGGACAATAAGAAGAATAAAAACCTAAACCACTTGCTGTAGAAATAGGTACTAACCTACGATAGACACTATAGTTCCTGAAAGTCCAGGGTAGAACAACTGTTAAAAACACTAGACTCATAACAACATAATTCAAGATCGCCTTCTTTCCCCACTTTTTTAGTGACCACAAAAATAGTGGGGCTAAGAATATAGGGAAAAATAGCATCACTGATCTTGTGAGCATTCCTACGCCTAACAATAAACCCAATATTATATAATCTCCAACACTGTCACGCTCTTGAGTCCTTAGGATATAAAATATTATTAACAATAAAATAAATGTAAAAACCGATTCAGTCAATAAGAGTCCTGCACTTCTTATAAAAGGTAAATACATTAAAAATAGTGCAGATACCGTTAAACTTAAAATCTGACTTATATATTTTCTTGCTATAAGATATATGAATAATATGGAAAATGCCCCTATTGCAGACTGTATAATCCTGACAACAGCATAGCTATGCCCAAATAGGCTATAAATCATGGATAAAAAAAATGGGTAGGCTGGTGGATAAAATGAGTGTGGTGAGCCATTAAGATTCACATAACCATTACCCTGAGCTATTGAAAAAGCAAGATTATCATAAACAGCTGCATCTGAATAAGGGAGACTACTATTATTTTTTACAAATAGCAATCTTAATAAAAATGCTAATATAACTATTAATATTAATATATATTTATGCTGATCATTTTTTATGATAACTATCATTTTTATTTTATTTGGCTGGAGCACCAAATACTTTTGCACCGCTTTTAATATTATTTATAACGACGCTTCCAGCTCCCACTATTGCCTTATCCCCTATGTTAATATGGTCAACTAATATACTTCCAATTCCGATCCAACATTCACTTCCTATATTTACATGTCCACCAATATGAGACCCTGGACAGATATGAGAAAAATCTCCTATTTTACAATCATGGTCAACAGAAGAAGATGTGTTAAGAATACAATGATCTCCTATTGAAGTAGAGGCATTTACTACTACTCCGGCCATAACTGTTGTTCCTATGCCCATAGAAACAGATTTATCTATTATAGCCAAAGGATGAATAGCGGATGCAAATTCAAGATAGCCTGAAATCTTCTTAACAAGACTCTTTCTATAATCTGCATTACCAAGCGCCACAATAGCCCCTCTTGCCCCAACTTTTTTAATAATGTGCTCAAAATTAGAGTTACTCGCAACTACATCATAACCAGGTATAAAATCGCCAGAAGCTCCATCCTGACTAACTAGTCCTACAATGTTGTAAATACTTTGTTGTTCAACAATATCAGCAACTACTTTTGCATGTCCACCAGTACCGAACAAAAGAATATTCATAAGACCCTTTCTTAAAAAGAAATATAGTTTGGTAATAATTCCTTGATTGATAACTTTATGCGATTATTATAAGCAACATTCTTAGCTACCTCAAAGCCCATCCATATAACATCATCAACGTTCGCATATGTAAATAATCCTTCACGCCCAAAACTAGTCAGATTTCGTATGGTAAACAGGTAATCGAAAATAGCCTTTAATTTATCCTCATAGCCTACACGAAAACGAGGATATGCATGCTTAAGGCGCTTGGTATGATAATTCTCTATGTCCTGCCTATTAAGCAAATTATGTTTTTCCAAAGGTAAAATACATTTTTCAAAGATTTGTTCATCATCAGCTTTCCACATATCATCATCATAATTACATGACACCTCTAAACATAAGGCATTCTTGCCTTCAGGAACCATTCTCCTGCTGAATATGCCAACATCGTAGGCACGATTGAATGGGAACTCCGGTTCGCTAAAATAAAGAAGCGATATCTTAAAAATATCTGGTTTTTTTACATCAAGAAAAAGGAACACTTCGGATGTAAAATCCAGACCCTGCGCTGCTTCTTTGACGTTTTCCGGAACATCAGCATCCAGCATCAAGATCATCTCATTCACAGGTATGGATGAAAGCACTTCAAGATCATGCCCATCTTCTTCTCCAGCTTGCAAGCACTCTGTTCTTCCCTGCTTTGAATAGTATATTTTTTTGATCTTACTTTTTACTACCTCTATTTTTTCTACAGTTGCCTCTTTAATTATCCTACCTCCGCCTTCGATTATTCCTTTCTCAAAGAAATCTGATATAGCCCCTACACCGTCCTGATGATAATGGTTATCTATCAGTTCAGGATTTTCAGGATGATAGGTCTGTTTTTTAAAAAATATAGAGTGTATTAGCTCTAATATTCCGGAAACTGCAATACGTTTTTTTGCTACGATATCTGATATCTTCGAAGGGTGGATCTTCCAAACCTTATCAGAATAAGGCCCAAAATAAATATTGTAAAATTTCCTGCCGAAACGATTTACTATCCATTTTTCATAGCTCCCATCATCCCTGAAGCTAGGTATGAAAAATGAGACAAAATGAGCCCATATAAAACTTAGGCCGCATCCAAAAGCTGTAAGCAGGTTTATAGATCTCAATACATCCACCCCTGTTAGAGGATAATTTATCCTATGCCCCCTAAAATAGATCTGTGAACGATACTTATGCTTTACAAAATCTTTTCCTGCATTCTTTTTAAGAAAATCTATCACACTGTCTCGTTCTGAATGGATATTGTGAGGCCCTAGGTCATATCTATAATTACCTCTCTTTACAGTAATGGATTGTCCTCCGCAAACAG
>JAHIRR010000242.1 GCA_018818505.1 Candidatus Omnitrophota bacterium
AATGTTCCTATCGCGCGTTTTGAGAGCAGGATGTCGCGGGCATAGGAAGAGGTGGAGAGAAAATCGCTGTTAGTTTCCTGTAGATAAGCCAATGTACGTCCATATCCCCAGAAATACTGGTATATTGAGTATACGCTTATCATTGCTGCGGCAATGACAATGGTTTTTAGTAGCAGCTTCTTTTGTTTTTCATCTATTTGTGAAACCATAAAGAATATGGCAAAAAACGAGATGAATTTAGTTACTTCTCTAATGGAATTTTGTACATTGATCGAGAAGATAGTAGAGACCGTATAGGCTAATAACAGAAATATTACTGGAAAATTATCAAAGTCCTTGGGGTATAGCTTAAATCTGGATCTCTCGATGAATAAGGTTGCTATGGCGATGAATATGAGAATATTTTCGTAATAGATTTCAAAGGTTGGGTAGGCAAGGCCAGAGATAAAAGGTCTGACAAAGATAAGGGATAATAGGGGAATGAATATGAGGGATGATAAGGGCTTGGATTGCATATCTTTCATGGTATAATATTACCTGGGCAACTTCGTAAGTTACCCATTGGGTAACTTACGAAGTTGCCCAGGAACTAATTTATGATATCAGTTATCATAGTCAATTACAACAGGAAAGATTTACTGAGACAGTGTCTTGATTCTGTAAGGGGGCAGAGTTTTCAGGATATTGAGACGATTGTTGTGGATAATGCTTCTACAGATGGAAGCATTGAGATGGCGGATATGTATTATTCTGCGGTTAACTTGATCAGAAATACCAGCAACCTTCTTTTTTGTAAGGCGCAGAATCAAGGCATTGAGGCATCAAAAGGAAATTTTATATTGTGTCTAAATAGCGACTGCGTGCTGGACAAAGATTACCTGAAACAGGTTCTTTCTGCGATAGGTCTGGATACCAGGATAGGCATGGTGAGTGGAAAAATTTTGAGAATGAATAGAAAGACTATAGATTCAGCAGGATTATTTTTGGGCAGGAACAGAAAACCAGTTGAGAGAGGTTATGGAAAGAAAGACAAGGGCCAGTACGATGAGCCAGGATATGTCTTTGGCGCAAGCGGGGCGTGCGCTTTTTTAAGAAAGAGCATGCTGAAAAATATAAGAGATAAATACGGATATTTTGATGAGAGATTCGGCATGTATTATGAAGATCTGGATCTATGCTGGAGGGCACAGAAAAAGGGCTGGGAGTCATATTATAATCCAAAGGCACTCGCATACCATATGAGGGGCGGGACCGCAGTTGGAGAGCGTCGTCATTGCGAGGTCGCGAAGCGGCCGAAGCAATCTCAAGAGAGATTGCTTCGCTTCGCCCCGCCCTTTCTGAAGAAAGGGCGGGGCTTCGCTCGCAATGACAGGTTTGGGTATTTATCAGATGAATTGAAAAAAAGGTATATTGCAAACAGATATCTCTGCATGAGAAAGAATGATTCGCTGCGCGGGATATTATTGAATCTTCCGTTTATAATCTTATATGAGATAAAGATATGGGGATATATGCTGGTCGTGAAGAAATTGCTTGACCTCAGGGGTAAAAAATAGTATAATTTCACCGAAAACATAACTTACAAAAATCATCGATTTTTGTAAGTTATTTGTTTGAGCTGATCCCGCCCTTTTGTTTAGTGCGTTTCGCATTTTGTATGCATCAGCAATTTACAATGTGTAACGCTTACTGTAAAGCTAAGCGCATCAAACAAAAGGGCGGGACAAATTCACACCTTCAGAGAAGCGAAACAGAGAAGATCTAGTTACGAAAATCGAAGATTTTCGTAACTAGAGTGTTCATTTGAGGAGAGAAAAATGGTATTAGCAAAGGATGCAAAACAGGGGATCGTGAAGGATTTTGCTGAGCACGAAAAAGACACAGGCTCTAGCAGTGTACAGGTAGCGCTGCTTACTAATCGGATTAATAACCTTACAGAGCATTTCAAGGCTCATAAAAAGGATTATCATTCCAGGGTAGGTCTTTTACGTTTGGTCAGTCAGAGAAAAAGACTCTTGGAGTATTTAAAAAGAGAAAATACTGACAAGTATCGCGAGCTCATAAAAAAGTTAAACTTAAAGAAATAATGAAGGGCGGATTTAACGACCTGGATTGCGATGCGATGTAAGCGGGCGCTTAAGGTCGGCGAATCCGTTTTTTTAATGAGCGTTTGAGTTACGAAAATTTTTGATTTTCGTAACTCAATACGCGAATTAATCCCGAGGGCACGAAGTGCCCGAGGGATCTCATGAGATTGCTTCGGCCGCTTTGCGGCCTCGCAATGACAGATCAACCAAGAAAGGGAGTCTTCAATGAAAGTTGAAAGAAAGATAGGAAAAGAGAATTTAGTTATTGAAACTGGCAAGATGGCAAAACAGGCAGATGGTTCTGTGTGTGTGCAGTATGGAGATACCATGGTCCTGGCTACTGCTGTAAGCTCAAAAGAGACAAGAAAGGGCATTGACTTTTTCCCTCTTACAGTGGAATATCAGGAAAAGACGTATTCCGCGGGTAAGATACCTGGCGGGTATTTTAAGCGGGAAGGAAGGCCTACAGAAAAAGAGATCCTGACAGCAAGGCTCATAGATAGGCCTATAAGGCCATTGTTCCCAAAGGGGTTCTTGAATGATGTGCAGATATTTGCCATAGTGCTTTCAAGTGATGGAGAAAATAATTCTGACATACCTGCCATAATAGGCGCGTCAGCTGCATTGACGATCTCAGATATACCGTTCGCAGGGCCTGTGGGCGCTGT
>JAHIRR010000243.1 GCA_018818505.1 Candidatus Omnitrophota bacterium
AGGATACAAGGCATTGTTTCAATTAATGATTTAGACGAATGGTATAAGGTGTGTTTAAGCAAAAAGTACCGAGACAAATTAGGCGGCTCTTTGCTGAAAGACATGGAAAGAGAATTTAAATCCGAGTTTCCCTCTAGCTCTGAAATCAAGCCATTTATTAAAGAACGAGGTTATGGCAATTTATCCATGCCTGAAGGCTGGAAAGTCAAGTAGCGATGGATAATGTATCAAAAGAAAAACGAAGCCAGATAATGAGTTTGATTAAGAGCAAGGACACTAAAATCGAGAGAGATTTTAGGAAAACTCTTTCAAAGTCGGGATATAGATACAGGAAAAACGTCAAGAATTACTACGGAAAACCCGATATTGTTTTAAAAAGACAAAAAACCGTGATTTTTATCGATTCATGTTTTTGGCATGGTTGCGCGAAACATTGTCGCGTGCCGTCCTCCAGGAAAAAGTATTGGGTCAGAAAAATAGAAAGCAATAAGATAAGAGATCGAAAGGTAAACAGCTATTATAAAAAAACGGACTGGCGGATTTTAAGGATTTGGGAACATAGTTTAAAAAATCCCGAAAAAATCGCGAAGAGTATCAATTCTAGATTAAATAGGCATCCCTAAAAGCTCTAATGGTAGAGCCCGTTTAAAAAATAGCAGTTGTTTACAGAAAGTATTTCCAGCATAGACTTGACAGAAGTAAGGAGAGCTTTAAGGGGGAGTATATGTTCAGAAGTTTTATAACAGATGACAGCATTAATTTTGACATTAGGAGCTTCGGTTTTCCTGTTGAAATCTAATTTAGGGCTTACGCCAGAAGCAATATCTAAAATAAGTTCCACCTATTTTGGTTACAATAAGCCAATTGCAGAAGGATTTGCAAGGCAAGCGGCAGATACGCGTGTCGGAGTCATTCTATTATTGTCAGCATTTGTATTGCAATTAATTAATGCTCTTTGGCCAATTAGATGGAAAGATTTTGCTATTAGCTGGCATGGAGCGGAGTCAATCAGCGATTTCGACACAAAAGCTCCGAGGAGTTGTCTCTAAAATCTCCCGTCTGTTTAAATGGCTCTAATGAGCCAATTTCGGCCACCTGGCCATTTTCTCCGTTTTCTCTTTCCGTGTTTTGACATAATGCTTTATTACAGGCATTATCTTCGATCAAGCCATAGTCTGAGACCTCTCTCTTTTGCGAATGAAAATATCTCAGTCTATTTTGCTTGGACACTGTCAGATTCTCTTTCCGTGCCTTTCTAATCGTATCCCCTAATCCAGCGTGTTCTTCGTTAGGTCTTACATATCCCAGAGATGAGTGGGGGTGTTGGTTATAGAGCTTCTGGAACTTAGTTATCCAGTCGACTACATCCTGTACGGTCTCGAATCTGTCAGGACGTGCAGGGTGATACTTCATGTATTTAATGAATGCTTCTATCCAGGCGTTGTCGTCAGGTGTATAAGGCCTTGCAAATTCTAACCGGATATTGTGTTTTCCGATAAGATGAAGCTTAGTTTTACTGCCTTTCATTTGTCCGCCTCTGTCGCTTAAGGCCGTAAGTAAGCTTGTATCTATATCCTCTTTCCACAATGCCTCATCCCAGATATCAGTCACATCCTTTTGTCTGAAGGATACTATCCTTACCCCAAAGTGGATGAATTTACGGGAGCCCATGTCTAATATCGGGATAACTATTACCCTGAGCCTATTTGTAAGGTAAAACTCTGTAGCGTCATAGCTGAAGATTCTCTTGGGTTCAGACATGAGATGCCTGATGTCTGGTTTTTTAGGGCGTTTTCTCCTCGGGACCTCGTAAGGAATCTGAAGCGCATTTCTTTTTAATGCTCTCTGTACTGTAGAGACGCTGCAACAGAACTCTTTACTCTCATGACCGTATACCATAAGTTCTGCCGCCCTGAAGTCACAGAGAGATTCGTCTTTAGCAGCTCTTAAGATGGCATTTTCTTCATCGGGAGTTATTTTGTTCCATGCTGTCTTTGGCTTAGGAGGCTTTCTGTTACACCAACGGTAATAACGCCTCACCTTAAGTCTTAAGACCTTGCAACCTTTTTGTATTGTTAATTCTTTCAAGCTCTTCATTATCTTAATCAGCTCGCCTTGAGTGGATTCAGTTATCTTTTTATAAGATAACTCGCCCCTTAGGCCTAATCCGTCTTTTTTTTTAAAATCAGATACTCCTCGCCCATCTGGGCGAGGGCTTTTTCTTTGCTTTCCAATTCTTTCTTTAAGCGGGAGTATTCCTCGTATGATACCGACTCTGGCTTTTTTGAATACTTCCGCCTTCCGAGCTCTCTAAGAGCGCCTTCTTCCACCTGTTTGCGTATCTTGGTAAGCTCAGCAGAATAAAGGCCATGCCTGCGTAAAATCTCGCCTATAGGGGCATTCTTGGCATTTGTCTCCTGGTATATCTGCCACTTCTCCCGAGCTGTTAATTTTTTTCGCCGCCTCCTAATACTATTATTATCTACTATTCCAGATCCTTCCATTTTCACTTCCTCCTTTCCTTCTATTCTACTCCAGAGGAAGATTTCAACACAACTCCTTTTATCCTTTTATGACATTATCGCAGATTTTCCGGGGGAGTGTTAATCTCTATAGGTTTTTGTATAGTTGTCTTTACAATCGCACATTGGTATTCAAAAAATTTATCAGAAAAGTTCTATAAAAATACAATGCAAATATTTGAAGAAAGAAGAGAAGCTGCCGAGAAAAAATAGAAACAGAAAGAATTAATCAGAAAGATGACGATGGAATTCATAAAAGATTTGTCAGTAGTCATTGGTCTATGGGTGCTATTTTATAAGATTGCCGCTTGGCATCTAGAACATAGGGGGAGAAGAAACATTGAGCTTGCCGAAGAAACTCTCGCCCTTTTTTATGAAGCCAAGGATGTTATTGGTTGGATGCGTAGCCCTATGAGTTTTTCCACCGAGACGGATTCAGTTAAAGAAGAAGGCCGCGAGACCAAGGAACAATTTGAAGCTCGCAAAAAAGCAAGTGTTATTTTTGTAAGATACAATCAGAATAAAGAATTATTTAACAAAATTCATTCGCTTAGATATAGATTTATGGCTCAGATAGGAAAAGAAAAAGCGAAACCATTCGAGGATTTAAATAAAATTGTTAAGGAAATTATTTCATCAGCTCGTTTATTAGCCATCTTATGGCCTGAAAGACATTTTACGACAGAAGAAGCCAAGAAAAAGCATTATGAACAAATAAGAAAAACTGAAAGAGTTTTTTGGGACACATTCTCCGAGGACGACCCTATTAATCCGAAGATTGACAAGCTGATGGCAGATATAGAAGAAGTTTGCAAAAGTGTCATAATGGCTAAAGGAACCTTGCATGGCTTATTAAATTGGCCTATAAAGAAATAAGGAGGAACTTTATGCCAAAAGGCGGGTGGGTGGTGAAGATTAATGATATTGAGGTGGCGAGGTGCTATGCGGTGTCTTTTGAGTATGACAGATGGGAGTATACAATTAACAGAAAAGAGACGAAGAAATTGCCCGATAAGTTCTCATCCATAAAGGTAGAGATAGGCGAAGATTAAATTGAGAAATAGATTTTTAAAGATAGTATTTTCCTTCCTTTTAGTTATCCTGCTATGCCCTTTAGTGACATATCCGGTTCCTGCCGATGTAAGGGATATAAGCGATAGTAAATATTATGAAGTGGTGCATGAGAGTCTACAGAAGGCAGAGGAGTCTATCTACGTGTCTTTATATGGGATTATCGTAGGTGAACATGATAAGCTGAGCCTGCCGTATCTATTGGTCCAAGATTTAATCAACGCTCATAAAAGGGGAGTCAAGGTAGTGGTGAGACTGGATAAAAGCTATGAGTACAGAGGCTCTAAAAAGACAGGAAAACTCACTGAAAGAAATGACGTAGTGTATATGATGCTTTCTGAGACAGGGATTGATTGTAAGCTTACATCTAAAAGTGAGACGCTTCATGATAAATTAATCGTTATAGATAGAAGAATCGTCATAGAAGGGA
>JAHIRR010000244.1 GCA_018818505.1 Candidatus Omnitrophota bacterium
GCAATGTTACGAACCTGATTGGTAAGGTTATTGGCCATGGCATTGACATTGTCAGTCAATTCTCTCCATGTTCCTGTAACCCCTTCTACCTTTGCCTGGCCGCCGAGTTTTCCATCAGTGCCTACTTCTTTTGCAACCCGGGTGACCTCACCCCCGAACCGGCCAAGGATATCCACCATGCCATTGTAAGATTCTGCCAGCTGTCCAAATATATCCTCTCTGCCTTTTCTAAGTTTTACGGTCAGATCGCCTTTTCTTACTGCCTCCAATGCCTCTAAAAGCTCTGAGAGCCGTTCCTCTGTAACCCCAGTATCAACCCTTCCGCCTCGCTCGACCACATCTATCCCTGCTTCTCCGCCAAACAACGCCTTCCGCCCTGGTTTCCTGATCGGTCTAGCCATTTTCTTCCTCCTTTTCTAATCTGCGTTCTGTCAAAAATCTTTAGCTAAAAACTGTTAGAATATCTCGGTTTGTCGTCGATATTCTTGTTTGATTCTCTAAGCTTTAGCTCCCTCCCCCTATTTTTTGCTTGAAAATATCAGTAGTCGTAGTATTGTTGGTAGTGTGGATAACTTGCTTTTTAGTTATCCAAACTACCAACAATCATCTTGCTCTAACAATAGGGGAACTCTGTATGAAAAAGATCGACCGTTTTATTATCTGGATTTGTTCCAAGTTTACTCGCTCTGATATAGAACGTATAATCCATGGACTCTCCGATATCTTAGCTAACCGTAATCCCGACGTTAAACCTAAAGACGACTTTAAAGAAAAACATCCTAACTATCGTAACTTCTTCGTTGACCCTGAACCTCCTATTACTGCTCCTCCTAAACCTGCTCCACGCTTAAACTGGAGGCATATCTTTAAAAAAAACTTTATCCTATAACTCCTGTTAATCCCAGAAACTCTCATACTAAAGTCCCTGATAATTCTACCTGTAAAATATGCTCTGCCCCTTCAAAATATCTCTATTACAACGACGGTAAAAAACGCTCTCAAATTAAATGCAAAGTCTGCGGCTCTCTCTCTGTCCTTCATCCACGTCTTCGATTAAAATCTAAATTCTTCTGTCCTCACTGCAATCGCCCTCTATACTTATGGAAACATCGTAAAGATTGCTCTATTTATAAATGTGATAATGATAATTGCCCAACTTTCCTATCTAATAAAGCTAATCTTAATCCCGCTGAAAAAATTGTCGCTAAACTTAAACCTTCTCAATTTAAACTTAGATATCAATTCAGGGAATATCACTTCTCTAATGAACAATTATCCCTCACTCAGCCTCATAAACATTACTCTATCTTCAGTATTAGAAATTCCCTCAATACTCTCTGTTTAGCTATAACCTTTCATGTCTCGCTCGGTATCTCTGCTAGAAAAACTGCTTTCATCCTCAGAAATGTCTTCAGTATCCCTGCTTCTTATCAAACTGTTCTTAACTATACCCAATCTGCTGCCTACCACTGCCATAAGTTCAATCTCGCTTATAAAGGAGCTGTTGATAATATTCAAGCAGGGGACGAAACTTATATCAAAGTTTCATCCAAAATCAACTACGCTTTCTTCTTTCTATCCTCTAAAAGTCGTAAAATTACTGCCTACCATATAGATGATTCTCGTGATACTCTCCCTGCTGTTATTACTATGAATGAAGCTATCCGTACTGCTAAACCTGAGCAAAAATTTACATTTGTTACTGATGGTAATCCTTCTTATCCCGCAGGCATTCACTTCCTTAATCAATCCAGAGATTCTAAACTATCTATCAAAAAAGTCATCGGCCTTCAAAATCTAGACTCTGAATCCGAACTCTTCAGGCCTTTTAAACAACTTATCGAACGTCTTAATCGTACCTATAAGTTCCATATAAGAGCTGCCGCTGGATTCAAAACCAAAAATGGAGCTACTAGCCTTACTACTTTGTTTGTCACTTACTATAACTTCCTCCGCCCTCATTCTTCCCTTAAATATTCCCCACCTATACCTCTCAAAGAATTACTAAACATAGATACCATCCAAGGTAAATGGGCTAAAATCTTAAACATGGCTTTCTCCCTTAACTAATTCTCCCTCTTGGCCATCTTCTATCTCATCTTCCTTATTAAAAAATTATTCTATTTGTTCTTTTGTTTTTATCATCGCTACTAACCCTATTAATGCTCACTTCATTATTATTTATGGATTCCTGCTTCCGCAGAAATGACGTCCTTTTACAAAACTTGCCCTATTCACTCTCTTCTTTGCTTTCATACCCTGTCATACTCTATTTGACACTACCTAATCTGTATTTATAATCTCCTTCGCTATACCTTTATATACTCTCCCTACATCACTACGCGGCGCATAATGCGAAATCGGCATTCCCCTCATCTGCGCCTTATAGATATTGATTGAAAACGGGATTGTAAATAGGTTCACGCTGGGAATATTATTTTCAACTAAAAACTCTTTCAGGGCTTTTTTCATTTCTCTGGTCGGATTTCCAAATATTGTATTTATACCTGCATACCTCTTTAAAAGCATCATCATTACATTTACCTCAATGCCCAGTTCATCACGAAGGTCTATAAGGAGTGTCTTGAGTGTGTCAAGAGTCTCATATGCAAACACACCTGAATCTAAGGGTATAATTATATTCTCAGAAGCTACAATACCATTGATCATAAGTAGAGTTGAGCCTGGCGGAACATCTATTAGGATGTAATCAAAATGTTTTTCTATATCGATTAGACTTTCTTTTAGCAAGGTCGTATTATTAATCTGACCAGCCATATGGGTTTCTGCGGCCAATAAGTCTATAGAAGAAGGGGCCAAGTATATTCCTGAATCTGTCTCTATTATTACCTCCTCTATATTATGCTGGCCAAAAAACACATCATAGATCGAACCCTCCAATGTCTTCCTGTCTATACCCAGGCCACAAGTGGCATTTCCCTGCGGGTCCAAATCTACAACCAGTACTTTCTTCTTCATCCTTACCAGCCATCCTGCAATATTGAGGCACGAGGTAGTCTTCCCTGTGCCGCCCTTATGATGCACAAAGGCAATTGATTTTGAACTTCGCGTTCCC
>JAHIRR010000245.1 GCA_018818505.1 Candidatus Omnitrophota bacterium
CAGCGTTACAGCAAGAATGTCCTGAGGGTGTTTGACTGCAAGAACCCAGAATGCGGCAAGATTGTTGAAAAAATCAGGATTTCGGATTCATTGTGCGAGGATTGTTCCAGTCATTTTGAGACTGTAAAAAAAGGATTAAAGGATCTTAAGATAGATTTTGAAGTAGATAAAAAAATAGTGCGCGGCCTGGATTATTACACAAAGACAGTATTTGAGATAGTCCAAAAGGACCTTGGCGCAAAGGACGCAATATGCGCAGGCGGCAGGTATAATAATCTAGTAAAAGATATGGGCGGCAAAGATGCGCCTGCAATGGGATTCGCGTTTGGCATTGAAAGATTGATCATGGCTATGAAAGAGAGTAGTGGAAGCAAGGCTGTCCTGGATATCTTTGTAGCAACTGCTGGCAAGACACACCAGAAGGCATTTATATTTATGGATGAATTAAGGCGCAAAGGCCTTTCGTGCGACATGGATTACGAGGATAAATCCCTAAAGGCGCAGATGAGGCGAGCAGAAAAACTAGGTGCGAGGTTTGTAGTTATTTTTGGGGAAGAGGAGATCAAACAAGGTAAAGTTATCTTAAAGGACATGAAAAGCGGAGAACAAGAAGAAGTCGAGTTGGAAAGTATAAAAAGTGGAGGTTGCGTGAAGTTGCGTAAGGTTTCGTAATGTTTCGTGAAGTTGCAAAATGCAACCTTACGCAACCTAACGAAACTTAACGCAACCTTACGAAACCTTTGTTGGAGGATATCTAAACATGCAAATGAAGCGGACACATACATGCGGTGAATTGACAGCAAAAGAGATTGGCAAGGAGGCAGTGCTTCTTGGATGGGTGTATAAAAGGCGGGATCATGGAAAGATCATATTTGTAGACATAAGAGATCGTTCTGGCTTTACGCAGATCGTGTTTTTTAAAAATAAAAAGGCAGAAGAGCTTCGCAGTGAATACGTGATAGCTGTAAAGGGCAAGGTGCAGAAAAGGCCCAAGGGCACTGAGAATCCAAAGATCGTGACAGGCGAGGTAGAACTCGGAGTGGAAGAACTCGAGATAATAAATCCATCCAAGACCCCTCCTTTTGAACTTGATGAGATGAGAGATTCTTCAGAGGAAGTCAGGCTTAAATATAGATACATCGACCTGAGGAGGCCAGAGGTCCAGAAGAGATTATTTTTGCGTCACAGGATATGTAAATCAATGAGGGATTTCCTGGATAAGGACGGTTTTATAGAGGTAGAAACGCCTATTCTTACCAAATCCACGCCGGAAGGCGCAAGGGATTTTCTGGTGCCTTCCAGATTGAGCATGGGGAGGTTTTTTGCGCTTCCGCAGTCACCACAGCTCTTCAAGCAGCTCTTGATGGTGTCTGGTTTTGAAAAATATTTTCAAATAGCAAAGTGTTTCAGAGATGAGGACCTGCGCGCAGACAGGCAGCCGGAGTTTACCCAGTTAGACATGGAGATGTCTTTTATAGATGAAGACGATCTCTTTGATGTTACAGAGAAAATGTTTTATCATGTGTTTAAGGAGACCTTAGGCATAGAACTAAAGATCCCTTTTCCCAGGATCAGCCATAAAGAGGCAATGGAAAAATACAAGACAGATAAGCCTGACCTGCGAAAAGATGGCAAGGGGTTTGAGTTTCTGTGGGTTTTAAATTTCCCACTTTTTAAATACAATGACGAGGAAAAACGATGGGACATGGAGCATCATCCTTTTACGTCACCTGTGTCAGAAGACATAGATCTGATAGAGTCAGCTCCTGATAAGGTGTGCTCAAGGGCCTATGATCTGGTTATAAATGGCGTAGAGATAGCCAGCGGCAGTATAAGGATCCACAATAGGGAATTACAAGAGAAAATTTTTCAGCGCATAGGCCTGGATGCGGCGCACGTGAAAGAGAGATTCGGATTTTTGCTCGAGGCGTTCAGTTATGGCGCGCCTCCTCATGGCGGTATTGCGTTTGGCCTTGACAGGCTTCTTACATTGATGTGCGGCGTAGAGAGTATAA
>JAHIRR010000246.1 GCA_018818505.1 Candidatus Omnitrophota bacterium
GCAACAGTTACAATGATCTTGTACCCCTCTGTAATGGCCAGGATCTGTGTTATCATTATGCCGTCAATGTCATCAGTCACAGCAGCGCTCGGCCCCCTATCGATCTTAACTGTCTGAGTTAAAGGATAATTTGGAAGCAGGATATTTTCGTAGGAGGTGCTTCGTAGATTTTCTATCTCAGCCTGTGCCACGTTCATCGCCATTACCTTATGCCTTGCGATCGCTGACTGAATGCCGCCCAGGGAATACAGCCTCATCATACCCACCAGCATAAAGGCAATGATAAATATACTAATTGTTACCTCAATTAGAGTAATACCCCTATTCCTCATATCACTCCCCACACATTACCTCTACTATAAGTATACCACTAAAATAAAAGCGGTTCAATATGTGCCCTTGCAATTTTTAATAATGTAAAGTAAACTATATGAAGATGAAAAATAAAGGGTTCACGTTATTAGAACTAATGATAACAGCTGCCATATTGGTTATAGCCATAACAGGGCTTTTAGCGCTATTTACAGGTCTTTCTTCCCTTAATCAAAATTCGAAAAACATCACGCTGGCCATGATAGCATGTCAGGATAAAATGGAAGAGATCCGGGACTCGGATTTCAGCACACTGTATGTCAATTATAATGGCGCTAATTTTGATCCAGCTGGTTTTCCCACGGCTGACGCGGAAGGCGCCATATCCATAAACAACACAGACCCAGACCTTTTAGAAGTATGCGCAGCTGTTTCATGGAGGGAACGCTCGAATAGAATAATAGGTGAGGATGTAAATCTAAACGGCTCTCTTGACGGAGGCGAAGACTTGAACGGAGATAACCGACTATCTTCGCCTGCTGAGATCGTAACACTGATAGGAGAAAGATGATCTTAAATTATGCCTCACTACGTTCGACAACGCGAATTCTCGCGAATCAAACGCAGATATTCGCGAATATTCGCGTTAGATTTGCGTATATTCGCGTTTTATTATTGAAATTCCATAAAATAAAAAAGTCTGCGGGCCTCTCATTGATAGAATTAATTATAGTCGTATTCTTATTCTCGATAATGACAGGCGCGATCTTTATGCTCTTGGGAACAGCAAGAAGCTGTTGGAAATCAGGCGGATCCCAGCTCAGCGTGCAGCAAGAGGCGCGAAGGGGCTTAAATACTATGGCGAAAGAGCTGCGACAGGCAAGGCTTTCTACTATCTCTGGCGTACCTGCTGATGGAACAGGCTACAGTTCCATAACATTCCAGATCCCCCAATCAATCTCTGCAGTTGGAACTACATGGTCTACTGATATCCAATATACTGTAGGCGGTTTAAACAGTTCTCAGCTGCTCAGGACACAAGACGCAAATCAAAGAGTATTGGCAAATAATATCTCGTCACTCAACCTTAGTCGAAATGCCCCAACTCTAGATATAATAAACATTGCGCTTGGTGTACAAAAAAATACTTTTCCAGGGCTTAGCGCGATCCAAACAACCATAACTACGACCACAGAAGTAAAGGTCAGGAATCCATGATACGGACACGCTTTATTAAAGACAATAAAGGTATGATACTTGTTGCCTCATACATGGTTATTACTGTGCTTGTGGTGCTCACTGTAGGTTTTGCCACTAGAAGTATTGGTGAACAAAGAGTTGCATCTAAAGAAAAAGATTCTATACAGGCCTTTTGGCTGGCAGAAGCAGGACTAGACAAGGCCATCTCAGATCTATCAACTGCTTCTTTCTCTGCTACCTTGGGCCCAGGGAGCTACTCGACTCAAACAAGCTCTGTTTCATCTACCAGATATCTGGTAGTCTCTACAGGTGGTGTGCCAGGCATAGATACTGCAGACCCCAATAACATCGTGCGCACAATAAGGGCGATAGTGGAACAACCGGCTCTTGATGCGGATCCATCAGGGATCACTTCAGCTATTACGGCAAATGGTGATGTGGTAGTAAGAGGCAGCGCCGAGGTCAACGGTGACATAGACGCAAATTACGTATTTGACTTTGAAGAGATCTTTGGGATCTCAAAAGAAACAATGGAAAATAGCGCCAATAATTCTTACGTAGACCCTCCTAACAATGTAACGCCTGTAAGCAATATTACATGGGTAAACCTAGACTCTCTGGAAGATTTCCGCATAACAGACAACAATTGGACGGGAGACGGCATCCTGGTAGTAAACGGAGACGCTAAAATAACAGGCGGCCACTTTGAGGGGATCATCTGGATAATAGGGTCACTATGGATAAGCGGCGACCCTATAATAGACGGGGCTATATTCGTGGAAAGCGGCACAGAATTCGATACCACTGTAACTGGCAATCCTATTGTAAATTTTGACGGAGATGACGTGCTATCCGCCTTTGACTACCTCCCAAGCGACCTCCCTCCCTACCTCGTTTCCTGGAAAGAAGACTAGATTAGTTGACAGTTCACGGTTCACAGATAAATAGCTAAAAGTTAAGCCTTGACAAAGTTAGTTTGATATGCTAATATTTAGTTAGGCGAACTAACTTTGTCCGCTCTAGGGCGGACAAAGTTATCCCGAGCGAAGTCGAGGGATATAAAAGGAGGACATTTATGGCTACAGTAGACCAAATAGCCCATGAAATCTCAACCCTGATACCAAAACTCATGAGAACAGTGCAAACCAGTTCCTTATTAAAGCTTAATATCTCAAGCGCGCAGATAATAATCCTTATAACTATACAGGCTCACGGCCAGTGCAAGACCAAGATCGTGGCTAAGGAACGCGGCATCTCCCCTCCTACTGCAACAGGCCTCATAGACAGATTGGTCAGATCAGGCTATGTAAAGAGAAGCCCTGATCCAGAGGACAGGCGCGTCGTAATGGTATCGCTTACGAAAAAAGGTGAGAATATGGTAAAAACCCACATGGACGCTATCCGGGATGTATGGAAAAAGATACTTGTGCGCCTGACAGCTGAGGAACAAAAACAATATCTTCATATATTAAAGAAGATCTCCGGCGCTACAGAGCCTACCTCTTCCACCGCGTAGGTGGAATTAATTCCACCTACGCGGTGGAAGAGGTTTAAAAAAATGAAAAAACTTTTGGTTTTCTCAATAATAATAAACCTGGCCATCCTCCCCTCTGGCGCAGTGCTATCTCAGACAGAAAGGGTAAATGATACCTTCCTGATCTCTGTCGAGGATGTCAGATTGATCGCCATAAGCAATAATCTAGAAATAAAACTCGCGCAGCTCGACTCAAAGATAAAAGGCACTGATCTGGGCTATAAAGAGGCGGTATTCGATACGATCTTGAATGGAGAAATAGGATATACCAATGACCAGAGAAAATCCGCTTCTTCCTTTGCCGGCACAAAAAGCATAACAAATGAATATAATATAGGTATTGATAAAAAACTTCGCAGCGGTACTGACGTTGAAATAGACCTTACAAATAGCCGAGAATGGACAGACTCAGCCTATGTCTCTACAAATCCTTACCATGAATCACAGATAGAGATAGGCCTGACTCAGCCTATTGCAAAAAATTTCTTCGGCCTTATTGACCGCGGCAACATAGAGATCGTAAAATTGGAAATTAGAAATGCTGAGCTCGATTCATATATAAAAATCGAGAACGCTATCATTGACGCTGAAAAGGCCTATTGGAAATTCGCGCTGGCAACAGAAGAATTCAAGATAAAAAAAGAGATGTTGAAAAAGGCAATTCGTCTTTTTAATCAATATCGCAGAAAACTAAAGATCGGCCTTGTAGAAACAGGAGATGTACTCGCCAGTGAAGCAAACATGCATGTAAGAGGAAGTGAGCTTCTCCTGGCTTCGAATGAACTAAAGAGCGCTGAAGAACTATTAAGGGTACACCTGAATATGAAAAATGATCTAAAGCTCTTCCCTATTGATGATCTAAAGGGTAAAGAAATCAATGCTGACTTCACCGAGAGCCTTAACACTGCCTTTGAAAACAGGCGCGATTACCTGTCCAAAAAAAATGACATCGAGGCAAAAAAAGTAAAACTCCGGATGAAAAAAAATTCCTTGTTTCCCGAGATAGACCTGAACGCCACCTTTGCGACTAATGGCATTGATTCTAGATATTCCAGGGCGCTTGAGGATGTATATGAAGATTCAAATCCTAAATATTACGTGGGCATAGAGTTTAAATATCCTCTTGAGAATAATGAAGCTGAAAGCGAGCATAAAAAGGCAACTCTGGAAAAGACAAAAGCAATTATCAATCTACAGAAGACAGAACGCCAGGTCATATCAGACGTCGACGAGAAATTCAGGAATCTATCTGTAAATAAGATCAATATGTCCAGGATGCAGCGCGTTGAAAACCTCCAGCAGGGTAAATTATCTCAGGAGGAAAAACGATTTAAATACGGCCGCTCCAGCTCGGATACGCTTATACGATATCAGGAGGATGCCTTGAACGCGAGCCTCTTGACGCAGCGTTCATATTTTGACCACCGCGTCGCCATCCTGGAACTTATGGATGCTGAAGATAGTTTTTTGAAGCGCATAGGGTTTGAGTAATGACCCTGGACAACTTCGTAAGTTACCCTTAAGGGTAACTTACGAAGTTGTCCAGGTCAAACATAAGGAAATGAATCATGAGTTTACCGCGCTTTAGTGTTAACCAGTCACTATTTGTTAATCTTGTCTCAGTCCTTATAATCGTATTCGGGCTCATAGTGGTAGTGGGCATGAATAGAGAGGTATTCCCGAATGTGGATTTTGACATTGTAAGCATCACCACCGCATACCCTGGCGCCACGCCCCTTGATGTTGAAAAACTCATCACTGTGCCTATTGAAAAAGAGCTTAAAGAGGTCGATGGCATAAAAGAGATAAAATCATCCTCATCCGCAGGCGCGTCATTTATAAACGTAAAGTTAGATCCTGATGAACGCGATAAAAAAAAGGTCGTGAGTGACATACAGACTGCTGTGGACCGTGTAAAAGACCTGCCTAAAGACATCTATCAGGACCCTGTAGTGGTCGAGATAAGCTCAAAGCAATATCCTATAATAGAGGTCTCTTTATCCGGGGACATGACAGAGAAAAAACTCCAATATTATGCTGACGGCCTGGAGGATCTGATAGAGGATATAAAAGGTGTCGCTAAGATACGCGAATCTGGTTATCGTGACAGGGAAATCCAGATCCACGTCGATCCAGAAAAAATGCGCGAGCAATATGTCTCGTTCGACGAGATCTCGCAGGCCCTTGCCTCCAGAAACATCAGCGTGCCTGCAGGCGAGATAAATACGGAAAGTACAGAGTACAGCATCAGGACTACTGGAGAATTTTCTACAGCCAA
>JAHIRR010000247.1 GCA_018818505.1 Candidatus Omnitrophota bacterium
AGCCCTTATAAGGTGTGTCTGATTTTGCATCCGGCTGTATATAGCCTTTTTTAATGCAATATTGCCTTAACATAGTACATCTGTAGGGAACGAAGTAAAAAGCGCTTATGCTATCGGGCCGCAATCTCTTGTTCAGCCTTATGGTATCAAAGACCAACTCTCTCGTTTCATCCGGAAATCCGACCATGTTATTCACCGAAACTGGAATCTTGTGCTCATTGAGTATATCAAAGGCCTCAATGGCTTGTTTATTCGTAAAATTTTTTCTAAGGACCTTCCGTCTAAAATTCTCGTTTCCGTGCTCTATACCGACCGATACTCTATTACAATTCATGTATTTAAGCAAGGCTGCTCTTTTCCTGGTTATAGTCTCTACCCTGGTCTCGCACCAAAATGGAAGCCCTATCTCTTTAGCGTATCTATCTGCAAAATTATCTAAATCCTTTTCTTTCCTCGCTAAGAACGTCTCGCTATTGAAAAAAATATAATCTAATTTAAACCTTTCTATTTTAAATTTCAACTCATCTATTATATTTGATACCGACTTCAGTCTAAGGTAAGGCCTCTTACAACCTAAGCCCATGTACAATTTCCTCTGCGATTCTGCGGCACAGAAGCTGCAATTATACGGACATCCCCTGCTTATACAAACCGGCATCATCCTGAATATCTTTCCCTGCATAGGCCTGAAAAATCTCTGCTCTTCAAAGACGCTAAAATCCTCGTAGGGCAGGCCATTTATATCTACAGGCTCTCTTAGGTCATTTTTATACAGCCTGCTGTTTCTTTTTACCCACAGGTTCTTGATCGAAGTAATCTCGTCTTTTGACTGAATTTTAATGCAAAGCTCAAGCAACGATTCCTCTCCTTCGCCTATACAGATAGAATCGACGATTTCGTTATTTATTACTTCGTCCGGGGAAAATGTCGGATGAACTCCCCCTACTATTACATGTATGCCCTTTGCCCGCGCGCTTACCCTTGAAATCAAATCCAGCCCTAAATCATATGTATCTTCAGTAGCAGTGATGCCTATAATATTCGGTTTATATTCCTCCACAACGGCCTTAAAATCCTCAAATACATCCGTCGCCTTATAATCAACACCTTTTTCCTTAAGATTAAATGGCCTTACCTGCATATGTTCGATCCTTATCTCTTCTGTGCTTTTTTCGGTAATGCGATAATAGGTCGTATCAAAGACCTTTACATCTATGGCTGAGTTTTTAAGATAGGATGCCAGTATAGCTATATTGGATGGTATTAGGCCCATCATCTGAAGATTGGGGTATACCAAAAGTACCCTAAATTTCTCCATCATTTCCCTTGAGGTTATGTTTTAACCAATGTTCGACTTGCCCTATTTGCCATTCATAATCAACATCCAGCCCGCCAGATTGCTTCAAAGGATATATCTTTTTACCCATCCATTTTTGGGGAAGAAGGCCCTCTTTTATGTTCTCCATGCATCTGGGCCTGACAACAGAAACACATACGTCTGCAAAGTACACATCGCCCTGAGAATCCCTGTTGCAGTCAAAGGTTTCCGGATCTCCTATTGCAGAAAAAGGGACAAAAGGATGCAATAGGCCGTCCTTACCGATCTTCCGCGCCCTGAGAGGGCTGTACATATTATACTTGGAAACAGTAACAGCAGAATCGTAGTCAGGGTTTTCCCTCAAGGCCTCTATTCCTTCATCAATAGTCTTATATAGAATAGTAGCTGCATTACAAAACATTAAAACCACAAATTCTATATCTATATTCTTATTCCTTTCTTTTATGACGTTAAAACCATGCATAAAGGCATCCAAACCTCTTGCTTCATTAGTGCAAAGTTCTTTCGGCCGCTCTATTATTTCGATGTCGTTTTCCCTTGCCAGCTTCATCAGCTCCGGGCAATCCGTAGAAAGATAGGCCTTGTCTATTGATCTAGAGGCCCTGGCAGCCATCATAGGATAAAGCGCCAATGGCCTGCCAAGCACAGGATAAAGATTTTTTCCCGGAAACCCA
>JAHIRR010000248.1 GCA_018818505.1 Candidatus Omnitrophota bacterium
GGTTAAATTTATAGATCCTGATATAGATGAGAAAACAATAAGAGGAGCCTTAAAGAAAGTTGATTGGCCCGGGAGATTACAGATCATGCGGAAAAAGCCTTATGTGATCCTGGACGGCGCGCAAAATACAGCCAGCATAAAGGCAGTTTTATCATCAATAAAAGAGCTTTTTGATTACAAGAATCTCATATGTGTATTTGGCATAATGAGCGATAAGGATATAAAGGGCGTTGCGAGAGAATTAGACAATGCCAGCGACACAGTTATTCTCACCAGGCCCAACAATGACCGCGCAGTGGATCCAGCTAACTTGAAGGATAATTTTTGCAAGGCAAATGTTAAAGTGATAGCTAATGTTAAAAAAGCGCTTGATCTGGGCCTAAATATCGCAGGGAAAAACGATTTGATACTAGTTACTGGTTCTCTTTATCTTGTTGGTGAGGCAATAAAATGTCAAAAATAGGTTTAGACGATACTATCGTAGCGATTTCAACGCCTGTGGGTGAAGGCGGCATAGGCATTGTGCGCTTGAGCGGCAAAGATAGCCTTAAGGTTGCAGACAGGATTTTTGTATCCAAAAATGGCAAAAAACCATCGAGATTTAAGACTTACACAGTGCACTACGGGCATATTGCAAATATAGACGAAGTCATCTTAACTGTAATGCGTGCGCCGAAAAGCTACACAAAAGAACATGTAGTTGAGATAAATTGTCACAGCGGTATAGTGCCGCTTAAAAAGATATTAGACCTGGCCCTAAAGAATGGTGCCAGATTTGCCCAGCCAGGTGAGTTTACCAAGCGCGCATTCTTGAACGGCCGCATTGACATACTTCAGGCAGAATCAGTCCTGGATATTATCAGGGCAAAGACAGGCTTGAGTTTGCGGGCAGCCCTGAATAATCTCGAAGGTGCGTTTTCGAAAAAGATCAATGCCATAAGAGATGAGTTGATCAGTATACTGGCTCATATCGAGGCCTCTATAGATTTTCCAGAAGAGGAAGATGTGGATCGCGTCAGGCGAAAAAATATTCAGCAAAGACTGGCCCGCGTCAATAAAGACATGGAAAAGTTCATCTCTACAGCTGACCAGGGCAAGGTCTTACGCCAGGGCATAAAGACAGTAATATGCGGAAGCCCTAATGTGGGCAAGTCCAGCATTATGAACGCGTTACTCAGGGACTGCAGGGCGATCGTCACTCATTTACCTGGCACTACGCGGGACACCATAGAGGAGATCGTGAATATTAAAGGTATCCCGGTAGTCCTGATAGATACAGCAGGTATAAGTGCCAGCGATCACCCCATAGAGAAAGAAGGCGTCAAGAGAAGCCATTCTTCCATAGAGAGCGCGGATCTGATTTTATTTGTCCTGGATTATGGACGCAAGCTAACAAGGCGCGATAAAGAGATCCTGCGCACCATTAAAGATAAAGAAAATGTGATCATAGTCATCAATAAAAAGGATTTGAGGAAACGCATAGACATAGGGAGTCTGCCAAAAAGGCGCATTGTGTATACATCAGCGATCAAGCAGACAGGAATTGATAGACTAGAGAGTGCGATCAATGATATTATATTTAAAGGAAAGGCCCCGACAGCAGATCTTGCAAGCATATCCAATGACAGGCAGCTTGGGGCATTGTGGCGTTCGCTCGAGGATGTAAAGGCAGCACTAGATAAGGCGCCAGTGGATTGCATTGCTGTATATGTTCGCTCAGCTATTGAGGGCCTGGGCGAGATAACAGGTCACACTATAACCGAACAAGCCCTGGACAAGATATTCGCAGAGTTTTGCATAGGCAAGTAATCGCGAAAATACGCAGAAGCTCAACTTTATCTGGCAAGGCTGGACCTCGGCTTTTAAAAAAGCCGAGGTCCAGCCTTGCCAGATAAAGTTGAGGCGCGAAAACACGCGGAAGATTAAGGAGGAGTACATGGATAAGGCGAAGATAAAGAAGGCAGTGAGGATGATTTTGGAGGCAGTGGGGGATGATCCTAATAGGGCGGATCTTAAGAAGACGCCTGAGAGGGTCGCTGATATGTATGAGGAGATCTTTAGCGGCATTGGCCAGGACCCCTCGAAGCAGCTGGAAGTGCTTTTAGGCGAGAAGCATGACGAGATGGTGCTCCTTAAGGGCATACCTTTATATAGTGTGTGCGAGCACCACCTTTTAGCATTTGTAGGCAAGGCGCATATAGCTTATATCCCAAAGGGCGATAGAGTGACTGGATTGAGTAAATTGGCAAGGGTAGTAGATATTCTTTCCAAACGCCTGCAGGTCCAGGAAAGGCTCACCACTGAGATAGCAGATGTTTTAGTGAAAAAGCTCAAACCTCGAGGAGTAATGGTGGTGATTGAAGCGGAACATATGTGCATGAGCATGAGGGGGGTTAAAAAGCCCGGAGTATCCACGATCACTAGCGCGGTAAGAGGAGTTTTTAAGGAAAATTCAAAGACCCGCTCAGAGACATTAGCTTTGATAAAAAGTTAATAAAAAACCTCTGGGGTTGCCGTACGGCAACCCCAGAGGTTGACTAACTTCATTCCTTTACGCCCGCACCATTGATTACTCGATCGGTGCGCCAGCGGCATTGGTAAGTCTGATAACGCCGCTCTCATCCACAAAGAAGACTCGCGTGCCCGTTGTTCCGGGAACAGCTGGTGAAGCAGTGCATGTATACTGGTTCGCGTTTACAAGCGCGTAGGTATAGAAATACCCCTGCTTTGCATTCGCGGCCGCAGTTGCTCCTCCAAGCCCTCCATCGATGTATGGCGGAACTGCCCCACTAAGCGCTGCTAAGTTCGCAGGATATGTGGGTGGCGTCTGCGCTGAACGGAAGCTCTCGCATGCAGTGCTTATTGTTCGGCTTGCCGCAATGGATGCTGCTTCGTTAGCGTTGTGCCTCGCTCGTAGCAAATTCGGTATGGCAATTGCTGCCA
>JAHIRR010000249.1 GCA_018818505.1 Candidatus Omnitrophota bacterium
TAAGCTTCGCCACCCTAAACTAAGGTAAGCCTCTTCCACCGCGTAGGTGGAATTAATTCCACCTACGCGGTGGAAGAGGTCAAGGATGTATGAAAAAGGTCGTTGTAGTTGGACTTGGAAGGAGTGGGGTAGACTCTGCCAGGCTTTTGGCAGGTCGAGGTGATGTTGTATTTATCACAGAGATAAAAGATACTCCTGCTACAAGGGCTACTGCAGGAGAGCTTATCAAAGAGGGCATTGTTGAGCAAGGCAATGTTGAACTGGGCCGCCACACTGAGAGATTCATGAAAGATAGCGACCTCATAGTGGTTAGTCCTGGCGTAAAGTTAGCCGAGCATAAAGGTATACCTATAATAAGTGAGCTGGAACTGGCCTATTCAATGTGCCCTGCGCCTATCATTGCTGTAACAGGCACCAGCGGAAAGACTACTGTCGCGACTCTGATAGGCCAGATGCTTGTCTCATCAGGCAGGGATGCGATTGTGTGCGGAAATATTGGCAACCCCTTAAGCGGCGAGATAAAGAGGATAAAAAAAGATTCCATTGTTGTAGTCGAAGTCAGTTCTTTTCAGCTCGAAAGGATAAAGGACTTTAGGCCAAAGACAAGCGTGATTTTAAATATATCCGAGAACCATCTCGACAGACACAAGGACATGGAAGAGTATGTTTCTGCGAAACTCAGGATATTTTCAAATCAAAATGGCACAGATGTTCTGTTTTTAAATGGAAAAGATAGATTATTAAGGAAGATTTCTAGCCAATCTAGGTGCCGAGTGGAATTTTTTGACGAATACAAGGATTTTAAAAAGAGGTATAATATAGAGAATGAGGATTTTCTAGCAGCCATGTCTGTGTCATCTTCAGAAGGTGTTAGCGAAGATGTTATGTTAAAGGTCATCTCAGAATTTAAAGGCATAGAGCACAGGCTGGAGTATGTATCTACGATCGATGGCGTAGATTTTATCAATGATTCAAAGGCTACCACTGTCTCGAGCGTAGAATGGGCACTACAATCTCTCGATGAGAAGATCATCCTGATCGTGGGAGGCAGGTATAAGGGGGGAGATTTTAGCAGTTTAAAGGACTTAGTAAATAAAAAGGTAAATTATATTATTGCCATAGGGGAGGCAAGGCCGCAGATTAAAAAAGGCCTTGCTGGGACAAAGGAAATTTTTGAAGAAGAGGATTTAAAGGGAGCAGTCCGCACTGCATTTGAAAAAGCGAACAAGGGAGACAAGATCCTGCTTTCCCCTGGGTGCTCGAGCTTCGATATGTTTAAAAACTACGAGGAGCGCGGCAGGGTTTTTAAAGAGCTTTGTCTGAATTTATGAAAAAAGAAGCTAACACCCTTCTAATAATAGCAACGATTCTTATATGCGCTGGCATTGTCATGGTCTATTCCTCGTCGAGCTACCACGCATATGAGACATTCTATGACAGCGCTTATTATTTAAAAAGGCATATATTCCATTTTATAGTTGGGTTGGTGCTCGCGGGGTTTACACTTAAGTTTGATTATAGGAAATTGAGAAGATACGCAAGGCCTTTGCTTGGTACGTCTATAGTGATCCTTGTACTTGTGCTTTTGCCTGGTATTGGCCATGAGGCAGGGGGCGCAAGGAGATGGATCAGGGTCGGGTTTTTAGGATTTCAGCCATCTGAGCTTGCAGGACTTTGTTTGATCGTTTATCTGGCTGATGCCCTGGATAGAAAGCAGGAGCGTATCAGGAGTTTTTATTATGGTTTGATGCCATTGCTAATAGTATCGGGGCTATTGGTAATGTTAGTGCTTTTACAGCCTGATCTGGGAAGCGCGGCCGCGCTTTTAACAGTAGCCATTCTCATGCTCTTTATAGGAGGCATGAACATAATCCAGATCATACCGTTTGTCATTAGCGCGGTACCAATATTTTATTTTTTGATATGGAAGGTCCCCTATAGATTAAAACGCATAGTGGGATACCTTGATCCGTGGACCAGGGCAGAAGACGCTGGGTTTCAGATAGTGCAGTCTTTTTTAGCGCTTGGTTCAGGTGGTATTTTTGGGCTGGGCCTGGGATGTTCGAGGCAAAAACTCTTTTATCTTCCACAGGCGCATACAGATTTTATATTTTCCATAATAGGGGAAG
The DNA here is from genome assembly GCA_018818505.1 of Candidatus Omnitrophota bacterium. The sequence continues at coordinate 2,130 of JAHIRR010000249.1, forward strand.
AGCTGGGCCTTATAGGTACGCTTGGCATAGTGTTTCTTTTCGGTCTATTTGTCTGGCAGGGTATGAAGATTGCTATAAAAGCGAGCGATCTATTTTCAAAATTTCTTGCAATGGGCATTACAACGAACATAGGGCTGAAGGCGATCATAAATATAGCGGTTTCAACAGGCGCCATACCCACAAAGGGTTTGCCTTTGCCATTTATCAGTTACGGAGGCACTGCGCTTATCTTTAACATGGTAGGAGTAGCGCTTTTACTGAGTATTGCCAACAAATAGATAGTATGGGTAACTTCGTAAGTTGCCCAATTTTGGGCAACTTACGAAGTTACCCATGGTGCATATGAGAATATTAATAGTTGCAGGGGGGACTGGAGGGCATTTGTTTCCAGCTATCAGGCTGGGAGAGGAGCTTGCCTTGCGTGGCTATAGTGAGGTGAGCTTTGTAACATCGTCTCGTAAACGCGACAAAGAGATATTGAAAAAGGAGTGCGCGACACTGCCTATAATTCCGCTTCAGTCAAAATCGCCTCTGGCTGTTTTAAACTTTATAGCCCGCCTTTTTACCGGCACAATAAAATCATTATTTTTAATTTTGCGCTTAAGGCCAGAGGTGGTAGTGGGTTTTGGCGGATACCTTACAGGACCGATAGTTTTGCTGGCGGCATTGCTTGGGAAAAAGACCATTATACATGAGCAAAATGTCTATCCTGGAAAGGCAAATAGGATGTTAGCTGGTTCTGTTGATAAGATCGCTGTGAGCTTTCCGGAGACTCTAAACTATTTGAAGAAATTCGAATCAAAGATCGTTGTTTCAGGAAACCTTCTTCGTCGTGAGTTAAAGAAAAATCAGCCCGCGAAGAACAGCTTCACAATACTTGCAATGGGCGGCAGCCAGGGCGCCCATGCATTGAATAGACTCATACCAGAGGCAGTTGGTTTAATGGATAACGAAAAAAAGCATCTGCTGGAAATGATCCATATCGCTGGATACAAGGACGAGGAAGACGTGAAACGTCTGTATGCTGATAAAGATATAAATAATAGAGTTTTTTCTTTTACAGAAGACATTGCAGGGCTTTACAGTGAATGCGATTTTGTGATCGGCCGTTCAGGCGCTACAACTGTATCGGAATTATTGTATCTCGGTAAACCATCAATATTGATACCATATCCTCATGGAAACGGTCATCAGCGGCTTAATGCAAAGATCCTGGGGGACAGGGGCGATGCCATTTTGCTTGAAGAGAAAGGGCTCAGGGCAGAACATTTGCGTGACGCTATAATGAAATTTATGGATAAAGGCGTGCTTAGAGAGATGTCTGCGAGAGCAAGAAGCAGTAACGCGACGGACGCGTGTGATACCTTGATCAAAGCGGTGATTGAATGAAGGAAACACTTCATTTTATAGGAATAGGCGGTGCTGGCATGAGTGGACTTGCGGAAGTCTTTCATTCCCAGGGTTATATCGTGCAGGGCTCTGATATAAAAAAGACAAAGGTTACAGGCAGGCTCGAGGCCAGAGGCATACGAGTTATAGAAGGCCATTCTGCTGAAAATATAAATGGCGCGGCCAAGGTTATTTATTCTTCATGCATAACAGATGCGAATGCCGAGATCCATGAGGCGAGGCGCAGAAACATACCTGTAGTGCGCCGCATAGAGGCCCTGAACATTATCGCGCGGGCTAAAGACTTAATAGCAATTTCAGGCGCGCATGGAAAGACTACTACGACTTCTCTTGCAGCGTATCTTTTGATTTCAGCGGGCCTGGACCCCACAGTATTTATAGGAGCTGATGTAGGTTTTCTTGACGGCAATGCCCGCTGCGGCCAGGGCAGGATGGTTATTACAGAGGCAGATGAATCAGATGGCTCATTTCTTTTGCTCAAGCCGTTTTATAGCGTGAGTACTAACATCGACAGAGAGCACATGGATTATTATTCCTCGATGAATGAAGTGCTGGCTTCATATAAAAGATTTATAGAAAATACAGAGGACCAGGGCATTGCCTTTGTTTGCGTTGATGATGATAATTTAAAAAAGATCGCCAGAGAGAGCTCCAAGAGAATAGTTCGATACGGCTTTTCTAAGGACGCTGATATAGCCGCGGAAGAGGTGGAGCTCTTGGGCCTGGAGGGTTCCAGATTTGATTTTGTATTTAAAGGCAAGAAGCTTGGCAGAGTGGAGATACCTTTAATAGGCAGGCATAATGTCTTGAATTCTCTTGCAGCAATCGGCCTTGCAATGGAGCTGGGCGTGGATTTCGCTTTTATAAAAGACTCGATCAGGAACTTTAAAGGCGCTGAGAGAAGATTTATAGTAAGGCGCCTTGATTCAGATATCCTTGTGATAGATGACTATGCCCATCATCCCACAGAGATAAAGGCTACATTAAAGGTGCTTGAGGATTCTGGCAAGAGGATCGTGACAGTGTTTCAGCCGCACAGATATTCCAGGACAAAATATCTCAGGGAACAGTTCGGTAAGTGTTTTGATCTGGCTGATCATTTGGTGATTACAGATATATATTCAGCGCACGAGGCGCCCATGGAAGGCGTGAGCGCGTTAGACCTGTGTGAGAGCGCAAAAAGGCACGGCCATAAGAATGTCTACTTTGTCGAGAAGCAAAATGTACTGGAGCATCTTATGGATGTCGTGAAGCCAGGTGACGCAATATTTATTCTTGGCGCAGGCGACATAGACGAGCTGCCTGAGAAAATAGTCAAGCTTTTTAGGACCTAACCTCCGCAACCTCGGAGGTTGCCAGCACGGCAACCTCCGAGGTTGCGGAGGTTAGGAGGCATTATGTTAAAACGGAATTACAGGAGACTGCTTTCACAGCACACGAGTCTCAGGATAGGCGGGCCTGCGTTTTGTTGGTTAGAGCCAGGGGATTTTGATGATATCCTGGAGGCTATTTCGCTGGCAGACTTAGACAAGAGGCCTTTGACTGTGGTTGGGAATGGCACAAATCTCCTGGTGCACGATAAAGGCTTTGACGGTTTGATCATGAATCTCAGCAGGGAATTTGACTCGATAGAAAAGGAGACTGGCGAGATAGTCAGGGTCGGCGCGGCCACACCTCTTGCGCAGGTAGTGAATAGATGCGCTGAGTTTGGACTTA
>JAHIRR010000250.1 GCA_018818505.1 Candidatus Omnitrophota bacterium
ATGATGGGGTAACGCGACTGCGCGAGCTGGGCCAGTTTTTACATATCTGTCGCAAGTGCGAAGAGGCGCCGTGTGTTAATGCGTGTCCAAAAGAAGCGCTTGAGAAACAAGAAGATGGCACAGTAAAGCGCTACACAATGCGCTGCATCTCATGTAAGTCATGCAGCCTTGCCTGTCCATTTGGCACAATACCGCTTGAGACTATACCTTATATAATGTCGCAGTGCGATGCGTGCATAGATAGACTCGACAAGGAAGAACCTATTTGCGCAAAGACATGCTCTATTAAAGACGCAGTGAAATTTATAGAGGTAAAAGAATCAGAAAAAGACGATGTATATCTAGTAGGTAAAAATATAGCAGTCCATGCCAAGGCGTGGAAAAAGCTGCATCCATAAGATGAAAATTCTAAATACGAAATTCGAAATCCGAAACAAATTCGAAATTCAAAACTCTAAACATAGTGTTTTGGATTTCTGTATTTAGAATTTATGATTTGTTTCGAATTTCGATGTTCGATTTTCGAATTTAAAGTTTATGTTAAAAAATTTATTTAACTTCATAATATTTCCTGGATTTTTATTTACAGCTGTAGTAGGCCTGGTGGCAAGCTGGATCGACCGCAAGGTAACTGCGCGCGTGCAGTGGAGGGTCGGGCCGCCATGGTACCAGCCGTTCATGGACCTTGTAAAGTTGAGTATAAAAGAGATAACTGTCCCGAGAAATGCCTCGAAATCAGTATTTTTCATAGCGCCGCTAATAGGCCTTAGCGCTACAATACTGGCAGCTACCTTTATATGGCTGCCCAATATAAATCTAGGCGCGGCTGGTTTTAGAGGTGATATTATAGTAGTGCTGTATCTATTGACATTGCCGGCAATAGCGCTTATATTAGGCGCGTCCTCCAGCGGAAATCCTCTGGCAGTTGTAGGCGCGTCAAGAGAAGTCAAGCTGGTCCTGGCATATGAGTTACCTTTTATCTTAACTTTACTTGTACCTATAATAAAGAGCAGCGGGCTTATTAAATTATCCGAACTGATCGCATACCAGGGCATAAATGGCGCGTTTGTCTCAAATATCTCAGGCATACTCGCGCTTCTTGTCGCAATATTCTGCATGCAGGCAAAACTGGGCCTTGTGCCTTTTGACATGGGCGAGGCAGAGACAGAGATAATGGCAGGGGCGTACATAGAGTATTCAGGTATGCTTCTAGCGATCTTTAAACTTACAAAGACAATGATGATGGTGGCGCTGCCTGTATTTTTATCAACTATATTCTGGGGCGGTTTCAGCATCTGGAAATACGTGGTGCTGCTGGTAATAATAGTTTTGATGAGGAACACTAATCCAAGGGTACGGATCGATCAGGCAGTAAGATTTTTCTGGGGAAAGATGACAATGCTTGCAGTGCTTGCAGTATTGTTGGCAGTGTTGGGTAAATAGTAAATGTAAGTGTCATTGCGAGGCTGACGAAGTCAGCCGAAGCAATCTCAAAAGAGATTGCTTCGCTTCGTCCCGCACTTTGCGAGCAAAGTGCGGGGCTTCGCTCGCAATGACAAGAGAAGACAAGATGAGTCTAAAGCTAAAGGCGCTTACAAAATCTATCTGGGTTTATCATCTTTGCGTAGGCGGCAGTTGTAACAACTGTGATATTGAGATCCTGGACCTACTGACACCCCGATATGACGTTGAGAGATTCGGGATAATGCTTGTTGGCAGCATAAAGCATGCGGATGCTATTCTGGTTACAGGTTCTTTGAGTTTAAAGGCAGTTGATCGCGTAAAAAGGATTTATGAACAGGCGTCAAAGCCATGTGTAGTTATTGCAATAGGCGCTTGTGCCTGCGGCCAGGGAATTTTTGCAAAAGGGCCGGTTACGCCTAACCCCGTGGATTCGCTTCTTCCAATTAATATCTATATACCTGGCTGTCCGCCAAAACCAGAGGCAATGATAATGGGCATCGTGAAATTGATCAAGAAACTTACGGGTAAAAAATGTTAAACGCGAATACACGCAAATCTAACGCGAATGAACGCGAATTCAAGTGTGGTATTCGCGAATATTCGCGTTGGATTCGCGATAATTTGCGTTAAAAAAAATGAAAAAACAAGAGATCATAGAAAATATAAAAGTGCGCTCGGGAAAAGACATGCTGGATTTTAATGACAGGTCAGAGAGGCGCGTCTATATCACTATAAAAAAAGAGATCTTGCCTAAGATAGCAAGATACCTATTTAATGATGTAAGGGCCAGGTTCTCAATCGCATCTGGCGTGGACACAAGAAAGGCGATCGAGATACTTTATCATTTTTCAGTTGACGAGATAGGGCTTATTGTTTCGCTAAGGGTTATTCTGGATAAGTCAAATCTCGAGGTGGACAGCCTCACTTCTATAATGAAATGCGCGGAGTGGATTGAACGAGAGATCCATGAGCTTTTGGGCGTGAATTTTAAAGGGCATCCGAATCCAAAGCATTTGCTTTTAAAAGATGATTGGCCAGAAGGAAATTATCCGTTAAGAAGGGATCGATAGATGGCAGAGAGAAAAATAATACCGATAGGACCGTATCATCCTCTGCAGGAAGAGCCAGAGTTTTTCAGGCTTCATGTGGATGGCGAGACTGTGGCAGATATAGATATTGAGATAGGCTACAACCTCAGGCTCATCGAGAAGATATCCGAGTCCAAGAGTTATGACCAGGTGACATTTCTGATTGAAAGGATTTGCGGCATCTGCTCCACATCCCATCCTTTTGCGTACACGAATGCCATAGATGATCTCTTAAAAGTTACAGTCCCTGAAAGGGCGCTTTATATTCGCAGTATAATAGGGGAGCTCGAGAGAATACATTCTCATCTTTTGTGGCTTGGCCTGGCAGGTCACTTCCTTGGATACAATACTGTGTGGATGTGGGCATGGAGATACAGAGAGCCAGTGCTGGATATATTTGAAAAGATATCAGGCAACCGTAATCATTACGCAATGTTTAAGCCGGGCGGTGTC
>JAHIRR010000251.1 GCA_018818505.1 Candidatus Omnitrophota bacterium
GGGAAAACGCATAGCCACTGAGCTCGTCAATGCCACAAAGGCATATTTCAGGAAGAAAAAGGTAGATGTGGATGTGGAATTCAGCTGGGGCGCAACAGAGGCAAAGGTTGGGGCAGGCCTGGTGGACGCGATAGTCGAGCTCACTGAAACTGGCGCAAGCCTCAGGGCGAATAACCTCCGCATCATTGATACGATCTGCGAATCAACGACGCTAATAGTAGTGAATAAGGCCTCGTGGAAGAATCAATGGAAAAGGCAGAAGATAGAATCTATAGCGCTTCTTCTAAAAGGCGCGTTGGCAGCTGAGGAAAAAGTGGGACTTAAGATGAATGTGGAAGAAAAGAATCTTAAGAAAGTGATCTCCATCCTCCCTGCCATGAAAAAACCCACCATCTCAAGGCTTTCTCAAAAAGGATGGTGCGCCATAGAGACCATAGTTGAAGAAACAATTGTCCGTAATATTATCCCGAAGCTGAAAAAACAAGGCGCTCAGGGAATCATAGAATATCCATTGAACAAGGTAATAGCGTGAAATCAAGGAGGGCATAGGATGCCGTGTGGACGTAAGCGAAAACGCAGAAAGATCTCGACTCATAAGAGAAAAAAGAGACGCAGAAGAGATCGACACAAGAAGAAATGATACGCAGATGATCGCAGATAACTTTATCTGTGATCATCTTGTATCTTTTAATCTGTGCCAATCTGTGTTACAACAACAATGGTAATGACTCCAAGACACTTATTAATCTTAACGATTGCAGGGATAATGACTTTGCATGGCGTGGGCTGCGTGTCTACGCAGAAGGCAAAGAAACGCGCGACATTCAACCCTACCCAGGAGATTTTAAGGATAGCAGAAAAAAAGACTGCTCCGTCCATAGCGCCCCGTTCATATGCCCATTATTCCATGGGCATGATTTATGATAACGAAGGCGATGCCTCCAAGGCAATAGAGGAATATCTTAAGGCCATTGAGATCGATCCTGGCGCAGCGCCTGTTTACTATAAATTAGGCGCAGCTTACGTAAAACTGGGTAAAGCTAACGAGGCTATTGTAAGCCTTAAAAAGGCAGCCGAGCTCGATAAAAAAAATAGCCGCGCCAGATTCCTGCTCGCGCTTATTTATACCTCTCAACAAAATTATGATGAGGCAGCAAAAGAATACGAAGAGATCTTAAAAAGCGACCCAAAGGATCTCGCGATCCTTGCCTCTCTGGCAGACATGTATATACTTGGCCAGGACTTGGATAGGGCCATAAAGATCTATGAAAAGCTCGCTGGAGAAAAAAAGGAATCACCGCTGATCCATTTTAATCTCGGAGTCGCATACACAAAGGCAGCGCGGATCAAGGCCGCTGTGAAAGAATTTAAAAAGGCAATAAAGTTAAGGCCAGATTATCTGGAGGCCCATTTAGCCCTGGCAGTGCTCTTTGAAATAAATAATGACCTGGACGGAGCAATAACGCATTATCAAGAGTCGATAAAACTCGATCCTGTAAATACAAAACTATATCGCCAGCTGGGCCAGCTCTATTTTCAGATGGACAATGTAAACGAGGCCATACACCAGTATAGGCTCTTGCTGAAGTTTGACCCTGAGGACGTTATCGCGTATATAGAGCTTAGCTATATCTATGTCGCAGATTCCAGGATCGATGATGCGGTAGGACTTTTAAAAGAGGCGCTTCTTCTCGAGGAAAGAACAGAGGATATCTATCTTGCCTTGGGTTTTTGTTACAGCGAGAAGGGCGACAAAAACTCCGCGGTAGAGGCGTACAAAAAAAGCATAGAAGTAGACCCCTTTAATTCAAAGTCTCATTTTTATCTGGGGGCAATGCTTGAAGACGTGGGCCAGCGGAAAGACGCTCTTCTGCAGTTAGAGAGATCGCTAGAGTTAAATGCTGATGATCCTGAGGTATTGAATTATCTTGGATACATATACGCTGAGGAAGGTATAAATCTTGACAAAGCAGACCATCTCGTAAGAAAGGCGCTTTCTATAAGCCCGGATAACGGCGCGTACGTAGATAGCCTTGGGTGGGTTTATTATAAGAGAGGCATGTTCGAAGAAGCGAAGCTGGAACTTGAGAGGGCAATAGGGCTGATAGGTAATGACCCTGTAGTATACGATCATCTGGGAGACGCGTATTTTAAGACAGGAGCGTTTGATCAGGCAAAAGGGGCCTGGCAGAAATCACTGGAACTCAACGAAAACAAGGAAGTTCAAAAGAAACTGGACGAGCTATGTCAAAAAGAAGAGCTGATATCAAAGAATTAGAGAAAATAGCAAAAGAGATCCGGATTGAAATAGTAAAAATGCTTACTTGCGCTGGCTCAGGCCATACAGGTGGGTCACTCTCTATGGTGGAGCTTGTCGTGGGACTTTATTTTTATAAGTTTAGATGCGAAGCTGACAAGCCACTCTGTGATACGCGTGACATATTTGTGCTTTCAAAGGGCCATGCCTGTCCTGCGCTATACGCAGTGCTCGCGCACATGAATTTTTTCGATAAGAAAGAGCTATGCACTTTGAGAAAAACAGGTACGCGGCTTCAAGGCCATCCTCAGGTTGGACTTCCAGGCATAGAGGCATCAACTGGTTCTTTGGGCCAGGGCCTTTCGATCGCGAATGGGTACGCGCTTGCCGCAAGATTAAATAAAGATCCCAAGCGCGTCTATTGTCTTATGGGCGATGGCGAGCTCGATGAAGGAC
>JAHIRR010000252.1 GCA_018818505.1 Candidatus Omnitrophota bacterium
GATTGCGCTGTGGTGCCTGAAGTGGCTAAAAGAAAAGACCCTAATAGTAAAATAAAAGGCAAGGCAAACGTCTTTATCTTTCCGAATTTGGATGCAGGGAATATAGCTTATAAATTAACAGAACGGCTTGCAAAGGCGCATGTGATCGGACCTTTGCTGCAGGGCCTTAAAAAACCTGCGAGTGATTTATCCAGAGGCTGCGATTCACAGGATATCGTTGACGCAGTGGCAGTAACAGCATTGAGAGCGCAGGGATGAAGATACTCGTATTAAACAGCGGAAGTTCATCGATAAAATATAAGCTCTTTGACATATCAAAGAATAAAGAAGCGCTTTTAGATAAAGGGATGGTGGAGAGAGTCTCTGATCATAAGGAGGCGCTCGATTCTATATTAAAAAAAATCGATTCAAAGATAGAGGCCTGTGGCCACAGGGTCGTGCATGGCGGCGATAGATTTAAGACGGCAGTATTGATTGATAAAACTGTAATAAAGACAATAGAACATTTTAGCGAGCTGGCACCCCTTCATAATCCGCCAGCGCTTCTGACAATAAAGCAGTCAAAGAAACTTCTTCCGGATGTGCCTCACGTAGCAGTGTTTGATACAGCCTTTTTTCAGACAATGCCAGAATGCGCGTATCTATATGCTATACCGTATGCGCTTTACGAGAAGCACAAGATCCGAAGATATGGTTTTCATGGCACATCTCACAGGTATGTGGCAGGTCAGGCCGCGAGGATCTTGAAAAAGTCCATTGATAAGCTAAGGATCATCACCTGCCATTTAGGGAATGGATGCAGCATAACTGCTGTTCGGCATGGAAAGGCGATTGATACGAGCATGGGGTTTACGCCTTTAGAAGGCCTTGTCATGGGCACGCGTTCAGGCGATCTGGATCCGGCGATAGTCCCCTACATCATGAAAAAAGAAGGTATGGCTATAGATAGCGCTATGGAGTTATTGAATAAAAAAAGCGGGCTTTTAGGCGTCTCTGGAATAAGTAATGACATGCGCGAGATAGTGAAAGAGGCTGGCTCAGGCAAGAAAAGGGCAAGACTCGCGCTGGAGATTTTTTCATACAGGATTAAAAAATACATAGGCGCTTATACGGTTGTGATGGGCGGAGTGGATGCGGTGGTCTTTACAGGCGGCATTGGCGAAAATCATCCAAATATAGTGAAGCAAATATGCAAAGGCGTTGTATCGCCAAAGGCCAAGATCTTATCGATTCCAACAGACGAGGAATCGATGATAGCTCGCGACACCCATAAAATAGCGACACCCTGCTAAAGTAGACAAAACAGTCAGTGACTGTTTTGTCTACTTTAGCAGGGAAAGGGATAGGATAATGAAAATATATGTAGATAATATACTGCCAGAGGGATTAGATCTTACAGAGAAACTCGATCCATGTAAGATCTCATCGGATCTGACAAAGCAGGGCACTGCTTTTTTTGATCCAATAGATGTAAAGGCAAGGGTTACAAAGATAGGGGCAGAGGTCTTTGTCGATGTGTCTGTGGAATCACCCGTTGAGTATACGTGCAGTCGCTGCCTTGCCAAGATCAAAGATACTTTTAAGAAAAGTTTTAGCGTTAATTATGAAGTCAATCCCGGAGATATCCTGGAGGTAGATGACGACATAAGGCAGGAAATAATCCTGGATAGTCCGATGAAGGTTGTTTGCAGGCCTGATTGCAAAGGGCTGTGCCCGAATTGCGGTCAGAATTTAAATGTAGGGGAATGTGAGTGCAATACGGAGGTTACATGAGGTTACAAGAAGTTACAAAAGGGTACAAGAGGTTGCATAAAAGTATGGATGACAAGGCTTTTACTGTAACTTCATGTAACATCTTGTAACATCCTGTAACCTCTTGTAACTTTCCTGAAAGCTTAAGGAGGATTAAAATGGCTTTACCAAAGCGAAGACATTCGAGTTCAAGGCAGGGAAAGCGCAGGGGCGCGCAGAAGATCCATGTGCCGAGTGTATCAGTGTGCCCGGATTGCAAGGCGC
>JAHIRR010000253.1 GCA_018818505.1 Candidatus Omnitrophota bacterium
CTTTTAGATTCCCAGGAATTCGGAGAAGATAAGTCTTATGACAAAAAGTTTTATCACTTTTCTCCCATAGAGGTTGACAAGGGTGAGAAAGTAGGAAACTTCAGATATTTTAAGATAGTTGCTGAAGGGTTATCAGGGGATGACAACAATGTCTTTGCCCTTGAGGTATTACCCGATACGATAGAGGCGTTTAGCTATGCGCTTTCATTAAGGCTTTCAGAGAAGCGCGGCACAAAGATGGCGCTTTATCCCGCGATACCTGCGGACGCGGCGAAGATAATCGAGTATAATTATGATCTGGACGCGACCGGAGGAGAGATAGAACTTGTAAGCGCATCGCGTTCTTACGGCATAAAAGGTTCTGGAACCGGCGTGTGGGCAAATACTGAAGTAGATGTCCTGCCATCTGATGCTGGCAAGAGATGGGTATATGAAATAACAAAGGACAGGCAGCCTAACGCGAACATGGCAATGTATCTGACAACAGGCGATGGCGCGGCAATTCCTGTATTTTTTACGCCTGGCACAGGAGGCCCTAAGAGGGTTTTTGTTGAGCAGCCTGTTAAGGCTAAGGCTAAGGAAGAGCCATGGATGGAATCAAAGCTTTCATGTAACACATTTACATTCGATGGTTCAAAGTCTTACGATCCAGATGATCAGGTCCTTGCGTATTTCTGGGATTTTGGCGATGGCACTACCAGCACACAGTTAAAGAACATGCATACCTATAAGGATGCTGGAAAATACCTTGTCAAGCTGACAGTTACAGATGCCTCAGAGGTGGATTGCAATACAGCTTCGACCCAGCAGGTCGTAAAAGTCAATCAGCCGCCATGCGCTATAGCAGACGGCCCTAATGTGACTTGTGTTGATACAGAGATACTATTCGATGGCACGCAGTCAACAGACAGCCCTGAAGATAATCTGACATACAAATGGAATTTTGGCGATGGCGAGACAGCTGAAGGCGCAAAGGCCTCTCATAAATATGCTAAAGGCGGAAACTATCAAGTCGCGCTTACTGTAGTCGATGATTCAGGGACCATGTGTGATACTGGCGTAGATAGATTAAATGTATCAGTAAATACCGCGCCTATCGCGGACGCGGGTAAAGATATAATGTTATGCAAGAAAGATCCTAATGATCTCCTGGAAGTCACTTTTGACGCGTCAAAGTCAAAGGACGCGGATAATGATAATCTGACTTATGTCTGGGATTTTGGCGATGGGGAGACCGAGGAAGGCAAGGTAGTCACTCATAGGTATAAAAAGGGCGGAGAGTACGTAACCAAACTTCTTGTTACCGACAATACCTATACAGATTGCAATAAGTCAACTGCGACAAAGCTTGTTGACTTGAACAGGGCACCAATGGCTAACGCAGGAAACGATATAAACATATGTCTGACAGAAAAGGCGGAGTTTGACGCCTCTTTGTCGTTTGACAATGATGGGGACACCCTTAGCTATCTATGGGATTTTGGCGACGGAAAAACAGCCAAAGGCAAAAAGGTATCTCATACGTATGCAAAAGGCGGCCTTTATGAGGCCAGTCTTAAGGTAGACGACGGTACTGGTGTAGAGTGTTCAAGCGCAATAGACTCTATTTCAGTAAATGTGAATTCCAATCCCACTGCAGATATAAGCTCTGAGGATATTGCCTGTGTTGACGAGAGTATAAAATTTGACGGTGGGCTATCAAGTGATCCTGATGGAGATAAGATGGATTATGTCTGGGATTTTGGCGATGGCACTACTGAGAGCGGGGCTAATGTAAAGCATAATTACGCAAAAGGCGGGCTCTATAAGGCGACGCTGTTTGTTGATGATGGCAAGAATTCAGATTGCTCAGGCTCGACAAAGGTGCATTATCTTAATGTAAATACGCCTCCTGTGGCAGAGGCCGGCGGGGATCTTTTGATCTGTGTCAATGACGAGGTCGAGTTTGATGCGTCAGATTCATTCGATCCTGACAATGACAACCTTACGTATACATGGGATTTTGGAGATGGCCAGACTGCGCAAGGGATAAAGGTAAAACACGCTTATAACGATATAGGCCTTTACAAAGTGGTTCTAACAATTAAGGATGATTCAGGCACTGAGTGTAATACTGCAGTTGATACGCTGGTGGCCACAGTAAACGCAACTCCAGTTCCGATAATTGAAGTAATGTAAATGAGGACATGAGTTACGACAATCTTCGATTGTCGTAACTCATAAGTCCGAATTTATCCCGTTCCAAATTCTTAAATATCATCAAATAATCTACGAAAATTGTACGCGAATAGTTACAAAAAATAAATTGAGCAGCGATTAGAATTTGGAACGGGGTTTAATTCGGACTTATGGCTTATGTTGCACTTCGTGCCCCATAAGCCATGCGCTCATTAAAAAGCCCCACGTTAAGATTTGAATCGGGGCCTTTTTTGTGGTATACTTATATATAATGCATAAAAAGTCGATAAAAACAATTTTGCTGATAATATTTACCATCTTGATCGCGCAGCCCTGCCTTGCAAAATCCCAGGAACTTACTATTGTTTTTACAGGAGATATGCGTGGAGAACTGGAGAACTGCCATTGCCCTAAGGATGATTTTGGCGGCCTTAACAGGAGATATGAATATCTCTCTGAGGTGAGGAAAAAGGTAGATGATGTCCTGCTTTTGGATGTCGGGGATGTTTTGCCATTGCTTACAGCGGATCTGAAGAAAGAAGATGTAGCTCGCAATGCATCTATTTCTTTTGAGGCAATGAGGCTCATGCAGTATGATGTAATGAATATTGGCGAGAGTGATCTTGTTTTAGGTGAATCCTTCTTGAGGGACCAGCAGGATGCAATGCCGTTTCCTATGATATCAGCAAATATAGTGGATAAAAATACAGAAGAGCTTTTCTCGGAGCCATATATAATAAAGACCATGAAGAATGGTTTAAGGGTGGGCATTATCGGAATTGTGAATGAACGCTATGTGGTTAATTCAAAGAGGCTGGATATACTGCCTAATAAAAAAATCATTTCCAAGTATATACCTGAATTAAAAGCAAAATCAGATATTATTATTGCGCTTGGCCATCTGGGCCTGCCATATTCAATAGATCTTGCGGAGAGCGTTGAGGGAATTGATGTAATACTCAGCGGGCATTGGGACGCGCAGAGCCAGGAGCCCATGAAGATAAATGATACCCTGGTCATGCCGACCTCTTATCATTCAAGGAAGATCGGAAGGCTGGATCTAAAGTTGAGTAAGGGCAGTGTGTATTCATACACTTGGGAATCTACGCCGCTTGGAGAAGACTACGACGGCATTAATATAGTAGCTGATATTTCTTCAAGGCTGCCAGAGTCGCAAAAAGCAGAAGAAGTAGACTCTGCAGCTGTAGAGTCGTTGCTGTTTGATAGGCCATTAAAGGCCCTTGTTTTTTACACAGCAGGGTGCAAGGCGTGTATGGAGATAGAGAAGGAGCTGTTGCCTGAGATTAAGCAGAAATATGGCGATGCGATTATACTGGAGCACCTTGACATAGGGACTGCGAAAAATTTTGAGCGCATGACTAAGCTCGAGAATCTATATGGGGTAGAAGGCGGCTATGTACCTGAGGTTATTGTCTCAGGATATGTTTTAATGGGTAAAGAAGAGATCTTTGACAGGTTGGACGAGGTCATACACGATGCCCTGGAAGAAGATCCAGCTATCCTAAAAAAAAACAAGGAATTAGCCCAGCAGGCAGTTTTTTACCAGCCACCCACTGAGTCACTTATCTTATCCAAGTTTGAATCCTTTAGCGTGTACACTGTTATGGCAGCAGGACTGCTTGATGGTGTAAATCCCTGCGCATTTACGACCATAGTGTTTTTTATTTCGTTTCTTGCGTTTGTTGGTTATGGTCGGCGTGAGATGTTTTTTGCAGGGGCTTCTTTTACTGTAGCTGTATTTATAGCGTATCTTCTTATTGGCCTGGGGATTTTTAGGTTTTTAAGGGTACTGAGTGGATTTAGTTATGTAATGGTAGCTATAAATATTTTGATAGGCGGGTTTGCTATTTTTCTAGGAATCGTGAGTCTTATAGATTATTTTAAATTTAAAAAAACAAAGAACGCAGATGATATTATATTAAGACTGCCTAGCGCGATTAAGAATAAGATCCACTCGGTCATTGGTTCTGATTTCAGGGGTAAGAAGCATAATATCGCTAAGATAGTTTGGGTCGCGTTTACCGCGGGATTCATGGTGTCTATCCTTGAATCCTTTTGCACAGGCCAGGTCTATCTACCTACAATAGCGTTTGTCTTAAGGATGCCTGACAAACAGATATCCGCGTTCCTATACCTGATCCTCTACAACCTAGCCTTTATCCTGCCCCTAATAGCCGTATTCATCCTAGGCCTCTTCGGCGCTACCTCAGCCACCTTCTCAAAATTCATGCAAAAACACATGGGCCTAGTCAAACTATCCACTGCAATATTATTTTTTGTATTAGGTTGTTTGTTAATATTATTAAGGTAATCTCCACTGCCAACAGGGGTCTCGGGGACGCAAAATTTCCCCAGCGTGAAAATTTTGCTCTTTTTTTAGCCTCGCTCGCTAAAGTAGACAAAACAGTCAGTGACTGTTTTGTCTACTTTAGCACCGTGCCCGCCCCGTTCCAAATTCCGATAATGTTTAAGAATTTGGAACGGGGCCCGCTCGGCTAAAAGAAGCCCCGAGACCCCTGTTGGCAGTGGAGATTAAAGGCCATGATAGGAATTAGAAAAGAGTATAATCTGGTATTGATATTTACACTGATAGGGATATTTTTGTGCCCAAATCCAGCGTATTCGATCGACGCAAATTGCCTAAGAGTTCCTCTGAATTTTACTGCCAATGAAGACAAACCATTTAATGAAATGGAGTTTGAAGAATTAATTTGGTGGTATAAGGCTTTTTTTATAGCTATGAGAGAAAATTTTTTACCTGATAGATTCTTTTATGAGGTAGTAGCAATATTAAAAAAGAAATATAAGATAGAAAAACAAAAGACAAATATGGAGTCATTTTTTATATGGGTCAAGAGAGTTCATGCAAAAGAGTGTTATATTCCAATGCAGATGTACAATCATTTTAATTATAAAGATAAGCAGTCTTTTATAAAGAAGTTGACAAATTTACAACATGAAATGAATGTGAAAACAAACAGCTTGGATCCTGAGAATAATTGGATTAGTATAAAAGTATATACAATAAAAATGATGAATCTCATCGAAGAAGTTAAAAACCTGACTTATGAAGATAGTACCTTTTTAGATCTATTTTACGTAGATGGAGAAGGAAAGTCATACGGCTGGCCACCGTATATGCAAAATTATTATCTAGGGGATGATTATAATGCTGATCAGTTAAGGAATACCCCTTCTATTCTTACAAAAGATGACGTAACGTTTGTTGCTCCTCCCTCAACCGAAGACGTTAGCTTACCTAAATCAGATTTATAATGGTATTCTAACCAGGCTATATTTTACCAGATTACAATAGAGAAAATATTCTACTTGTTAGCTCTGTGCTATTCATGGTACAGAGCTTGTCTTTTTTTGAGTTCACAGGCTGGGGCCTGAGGGATCTGGAGATGCCTACCAGCTTGCATCATATTTAGGGACAAGTGACATGGGACAAGAGACAAGGAAGTTTAGATACTCCTTGTCCCTTGTTGCTTGTCCCTTGTCTCTGAAGATAATATTTGACGATTAGGCCTTTTTGGCATACACTTATGCTTATATGAGGTATATATTGGTACTATGCGTATGTCTATTGGCTGGGTGTGTGAATCATGAGTATAATACTGCTACGGGTCGGGATGATATTATGTTTGTTAGTACTGAGAAGGAAATAAACATGGGCAGGAGTATCGCAAATAGCATTGAGAAGAGCCCGGAGATTAAATTGGACCCGGATCCGTTAGAGGCAGAGCGCCTGAGGGAGCTTGGTAGGAGGATCGCCGCGGTTTCTGATAGACAGGAGGTAAACTATACGTTTAGAGTAATAGATGAGGATGATGTCAATGCGTTTGCATTGCCAGGCGGGTATATATTTATTTTTAGAGGCCTTATGGAAAAGGTTGAGACAGATGATGAATTGGCGTCTGTAATAGCCCATGAAGTGGCGCATGTTGTGGCAAGACATTCAATGAAAAGATTGCAAGGCGGCGTGGGGTTTAATATACTACAGCTGCTGATGGTTTTTTCAGGCCAGGGTGTTCAGGACTATGGTAGAATCAATGCGGCTTTTGGCCAACTGGTAATGGAATACTCAAGAGAAGACGAGGCGCTTGCTGACAGGATCGCGATCAAATATCTAAAGGCCGCGGGCTTTGATCCCATGGCAATGCTGAGTTTTTTGAAAAAGATGCAAGAGGTGCACAGAGAGGAGCCAATAAGGCCACATAGCAGTTATCGTTCGCATCCGCATATTGCTGATCGCATACGCATGGTCAAACAGGAGCTGACAGGAGAGATCGATTATACGGATTATATGAATAAGCCTGTGGAATTACATTGAGATGTTACATGAGGTTACAAGAAGTTACAAGAGGTTACAGGAAGTTACGGAAAGCAACCTCATGTAACATGTTGTAACCTCATGTAACTTCTTGTAACTTTCACAGATAATAGGAGGAGTAGATGGCAAAGAACTACGATTTCACCAAGGAAGATCCGTGGCGCATATTTAGGATAATGGCAGAGTTTGTTGATGGGTTTGAAGAGCTCTCAGGCATAGGCCCTGCAGTTACTATCTTTGGTTCAGCCAAGACAGAGCCAGGAGATAAATATTATAAATTAGCTGAGCAGACTGCAGCAAGCCTGGTCAAGGACGGCTATGCGATCATTACTGGCGCTGGCCCAGGTATCATGGAGGCAGCAAATAAAGGCGCAAAGAACGCAGGGGGCGCTTCCATAGGCCTAAACATCCAAGTGCCTGTTGCGCAAAAGCCTAACAAATATGTAACAAACCTTGTTGACTTCAGGTATTTTTTCTGCCGTAAGGTCATGTTTGTAAAATACGCCAGGGCCTTTGTGATCTTTCCAGGAGGATTTGGCACAATGGACGAATTTTTTGAGTCTATCACGCTTATCCAGACAGAAAAGATAGAGGAATTCCCGGTCATACTGGTAGGAAGTGAATACTGGAGTGGCCTTGTCGAATGGATGAAGACTTCCATGCTAAAGAAAGACCGCATAGACAAGAAAGATTTGGAAATTTTTACCGTTGTAGACACGTCCAAAGAGGTCTCGCAGACAATAAAGAATTTTTATTCAAATAAAGGGGGTGACCTATGAAAAAGAAGAAGGCCAAGAAAAAAGTGGCCAAGAAGAAGGTCGTAAAACAGAAGAAGAAAAAGAAGGTTGTAAGAAAGCCGAAGAAGAAGGTTACCAAGAAGAAAAAGGCAAAATCCAAGATCTCTATCCCCGCTGGCATGTCTCTGGAAGAGATCGGAGTAGTGACTCATTATTTTGGCCATGTTGAGGCAGCTGTTATAAAGC
>JAHIRR010000254.1 GCA_018818505.1 Candidatus Omnitrophota bacterium
ATAAAATATACCATAAGGAACTTACTTTGTCAAGGTGGAGGGGTAAAATGGATATATAACTCTATATAATAAAATAAGTTATGTAATTAGATTTTTATGCCTTAAAAAACAGATGACTTGGGATAGGTAACAGTTGAGTTTATTGTCTTGCGGCCAGTGCCTGAATCTACCACATCTACCTGTAAGGTCCAGTCTGGCAGCAGGGAAATAGGGATATCTCCATCTTCTGATGTAAATGTACATGTGCCAGGGGAAGGGAAATAATCACTCATAGGATCTCCATCAGCATCCTCATTGATCCGGATCTTCCAATATGCATAGTTAATGCCTGCTTCCGCTACAATGATAGCTCGCTTTTTTCTTGCAATAGCCTCGTTGATATTTACAGAGTTGTACGCTGTCAAAAGAAATACTATTGCGCCTATAGACAATAATAACAGCAAGGCTAAACTTATAAACAGGGCTACGCCCTTCTTGTTCCCCATAAAATGCTCCTTATCAATCGCGATTATTGTAGATCACCTATCAATTCTTCTATTGATCCCAATATCAAGCGCCAGCGTTCCTGGCTGTGTATGGTATACTTCTGTTTTCTTTTCCAGCCAGTATCTGATTTTTGCCATAGGTAAAGACATAATCTCTTATTGCCCCATGACTCGATTAGAACCACTGCTGACCACCAGCCAAAACCCTTGCTTATGGTCCTATAGTCCAGCACCTTTAAAGGCGGACTAATGGGCAGGCTCTCATCTGCCTTTGCTTTTGCGTCTGCCATATATACCTCCTTTTTTTAGATAGCTCGGAGGTTGCGTAAAGTTGCGTTAGGTTTCGTTATGTTGCGTAAGGTTGCTTTTGCAACTTCACGAAACATTACGAAACTTCACGAAACTTTACGCAACCTCCGCACTAATCCCGTGAATTAAACTCCTTCTTCCTGCTTCTTATTATAGCTCCCGCACCTGGGACATGTTGAAAGAATATTGTGTCTACTGTCAACATATACATAAGTGCATATATCGCATTGCCAGAAAAAACTCTTCTCAGGAGAAAATAGCTCTAACGTCTTCTTCTTTTCGCATATTATCCACGCCGTTAAGATCACACATATTGCTGTAATAAGATATAGTGAAATCGCTAGCGAGAATTCTATCTTTATCATAACTTAGGCGTATTAAGCGTTTTAGGCGTTTTAAGGGAATTAGGCGTATAAGGGAACAAGGGTAATTAGGAGGGTTACCCTTATTCCCTTTCCCCCTTAAACCCTTAATCTCTTGATACCCATAATTCCCCTAACTGCCCTAATTGACTTAATCGACTTAATGCGTTTATAATTATTGTGCAAATTTAACCCGCACAACGCCCTCCTGATCTTGATCATGCGGCGCAAACTGCCATCTTCTTATGTATCTTATAGCAAGCTGATCTATCTCAGAAGAACCACTGGATACAATACACTCTGGATACTTGACAATGCCGTCTTTTGACACTATAAACCTGATGACCGCCTCATAAAAACCAGAAAGCAAAAAAGGCAGTTTTGGCAGATCCGGTTTATATAACAGGAGCCTATTTTTGGCCTCGCCGCTAACTAAGACATCCTTGAAACTAAGTCTCTTATTTTCTCTACCCCTGGAATACAGTTCTGAAACAAGGCCTGCATCCTTCTTTACTGAAAGGGCGCTCTCTTCTTTATCTGATTTGGCTTGCGCAGGCTTTGAAAATACCTCTGGCAGGCCAAGCTCAAAATCATCTGAGTGAATTGTCTTTCTCTCTTCTAATTTTTCTACAAAAGAATCCCTATCAAGATCTATTGATTTTTCAGGAATAGCCCTGACATTCTCTAAAATAGAGCCCAGGAATGAAACATCTGCATAGCCCTTTCTTATCTCCGGCGATATAAGTACAGGGCTTATTGAGAACATACAGATAATGTGCCAGGATGCGGAGATAAGTAGTGCAATGTTAAGGTTGCGGTCTTTGAGTAACTTCATGCTTCGTTATGTCTGTTTAGTCCGTTATTTCCGTTAGTTCCGTTAACGGACAAAACGAACCTAACGGACTAAACGGAATTAACGGACCTCTTGATTCGTCGCTATATTTATCTGCGTAACACCGATATCTCTACAAAAATCCCAGATGCCCACTACCTTACCCAATGCCACATCCCTGTCTGACTTAATTAAAATAGGTTTGTCCTTGCCGGCTATGTGTTTTAATTTGCTTTTTAACTCAGCAAAGGTTATAGGCGCCTCATTCAGATAAAACCTGTTATCCGATGTCACTGTAATTACTATGGTATTTTCCTGCACGACTTCGCTCGTTACTGCCTTTGGAAGATCTATCTTTATCCCTGGCTGGAATATAAAATTTGATGTCAACAGAAAAAATATCAGTAGCAGGAAGATACAATCGATAAGCGGCGCAATATCAAGCTGCCCCTTTTTGAATTGGACGTGACGTTTAAATCTCATAATATCTCCTTTTTTGCTATCACGGAGGTTGCGTAAGGTTTCGTTAAGTTTCGTTAGGTTTCGTGAGGTTACAAAAACTATAAATTCCAAAGCTTTTATGCAACTTTACGAAACCTCACGCAACATTACGCAACCTAACGAAACCTCCACGCTATATACATCGTATCTCACGCTCTCTGCGACAGCATGTCTGTCACTTCTGTTGCGCTGCGTTCCATTTCGAGTATAAACTCCTCAACTCTGGTGACCATGTAGTTGTACGCCACGACTGTGGGGATGGCAACGATAAGGCCGGCTACTGTAGTCAAAAGCGCCTCCCATATTCCGCCCGCTAAATCCCCGGGGCTCACAGGATTAAATGAAACAGATTTTTCCTGGATCACCTGGAATGCCCTGACCATCCCGGTAACAGTGCCCAATAACCCTAAAAGCGGTGTAATATGCGCTATTGTTG
>JAHIRR010000255.1 GCA_018818505.1 Candidatus Omnitrophota bacterium
AAAAACATCAAAATCGCCCAAAAGAAAAGCGTTTTTTCGCCCAAAAGAATTTTTTCTTTTTCTTTTTTCGCCCCCTTTAATTTTTTCTTTTTTGAAAAGGAACAAAAAATACAATGCCAAACAAATCAAAGACTTATGAAAAATCTGCACCGAGAGTCTATATCAGGACTTTCGGATGTCAGATGAATGAGCATGATTCTGGAAGGGTTAGGGATCTGCTTTTGCAGGAGGGGTATTCTCTTAGTAAAGATCAGGAAGAGGCAGATGTATTGCTTTTTAATACATGCAGTGTTCGTAAGCATGCTGAGGACAGGGTGTTCGGGAGAGTAGGTTCTCTTAGGAAACGTCCTGGTGTGATTATTGGCATTCTGGGATGCATGGTAGAGGCGCAAAAGGATCTGATATTCAGGAAACTTCCTCATGTTGATTTTATATGCGGACCCGCTGATTTAGATAAGATACCTGAGATCATAGAAAGGATAAGATCCGGGGCCGGCCGTATAATTTATGTCGGTGGACATGCCTCTAAAAGGATACCGGAGTTTCCTGAGAAGAGGGATGTAGGTAAGAACGCGTATGTTAAGATAACAGAGGGTTGCGCTAATTTTTGCTCATACTGTATTGTTCCTTATGTAAGAGGCCCTGAGAGGAGCAGACCTTCAAAGGAGATCCTGAAAGAGATAGAAATGCTTATAGGTGGTGGAGTTAAAAAAATTACCCTTTTAGGTCAAAATGTCAATTCTTACGGAAGAGGGTTAAAAGAAAAGATTAGTTTTTCAGAGCTTTTGAGGAAGATAGATTGCTTCGCTCGTCTCTCTGCGAAGCCGAGGGCTTCGCTCGCAATGACAGGGGTAGAGATTGATTTTGTGACTTCTCATCCTAAAGACGCAGGCATAGATCTATTTAAGGTAATGGCAGAACTTAACTCTTTTTCAAAACAGCTGCATATGCCTTTACAGTCAGGGTCGAACAAGATCCTGAAGAGAATGAACAGGGGTTATACTGTAGAGCGGTACAAGAAGCTGGCAAAGGATTTCAGGAGAATAGTCAAGGATGGAAAACTTGCTTCGGATTTCATAGTAGGTTTTCCCGGGGAGACAAAAAAGGATTTTAATGATACGTTAAAGGCAATTAAAGAAATCCGCTTTAGCAATGCTTATATATTTAAATATTCGCCAAGGCCTTTTACAAAGGCCGGTAAGTTTAAAGATGATGTGCCAAAGGAAGAGAAAGAAAGGCGCCACGCTTTGCTTTTGGAGACACAGAAAGAGATTTCACTATGCAAGTAATATTTTTGGTCGGTCCGACTGCATCAGGTAAGACAAAACTTTCCATTAAATTAGCCAAAAAGCTCAATGCGGAGATCATATCCTGTGATTCCATGTGTGTATATAAAGGTATGGATATTCTTACTTCTAAGCCGGGTAAGAGCGACAGGCGAAAAGTTAAGCACCATCTTATAGACACAATTTCTCCTGCTAAAGAATTCAGCGTGGCTGAATATAGAAGATTAGCGATTTGCGCGATAGAAGATATATTGAAGCGCGGAAAGACTCCTTTATTTGTAGGAGGGAGTGGTTTGTATGTTAAGGTCATAGTCGATGGATTATTTTCTTCAGATGGAAAGGATGAGAAATTCAGAAAGGCTCAGCATATTCTAGCAGAGAAATATGGCAAGAGGTATCTTTACAATAAGCTAAAAAAGATAGATCCAGAAAGGGCTAAGAAGATACACCTGAATGATCTGAGAAGGATAGTAAGGGCACTGGAGATCTATCGCACTGAGAAGAGACGACCATCTGAATTATTGAAGAAGAGAGAAGCGCTGGGCTATTCTTTTAAGATATTTGGTATAGACATGTCTCGGGAAGAGCTCTATAAAAATATAGACGAGCGAGTGGAGGATATGTTCAGGCAGGGTATAGTAAGAGAGGTGAAGAATTTATCTCGCAGGAAATTGAGCCTTACCGCAAGAAAGGCTTTAGGATATAATGAGGTAATAGGGTATATTAAAGGAGATTACTCGCTTGACGAGGCCAAGGATCTTTTAAAGAAAAATACGAGGAATTTTGCCAAGCGCCAACTAACCTGGTACCGTCCAGACAAGCGCATCCTCTGGCTAAAGTAGACAAAACAGTCACTGTCTGTTTTGTCTACTTTAGGGGTTTAGATTATGGAAAAGGCTATATTAGTAACAGTTGATTTAAAGAATGAGAAGGGGTGGGCTGCAGAAGATCGTGCCAGCGAGCTCAAAGAACTTGCGCGTTCTAGTGGCGCGTCTATAGAGGCAGAGGTTGTATGCTCAAGAGAAAGGCCTACGTCTGATCTATTTGTTGGCAAGGGTAAGTTTGAAGAGATAGCGCTGCTTTCAAAAAAGAAAA
>JAHIRR010000256.1 GCA_018818505.1 Candidatus Omnitrophota bacterium
AATCCCAAAACATCTTTTCTATTGAGCAAAAAATCTTCGAGGTCGGCGGGCTTTACTTCGAATTTGCGGTATTCTGCGTCGATGCCAAGCTTTTTGAACGCAGCATTGTGCATTGCTGGAGATAAACTATGCTTTACTGGCCAGCCTATAATGCCGTATGTGTCCACAAACTCCCTGTTCAAGGCCGAACCTCAAACATCCAAGATGTTCGAGGTTCGGCCTTAGTGATACTATAATTCGGCTGTGGCTTTACGTTTGCTGGTGAAAAGAAGCTTGTTTACTGCGTTTACATAGGCCTTGGCGCTTGCCTCGACTATGTCAGTAGATGCGCCTCGGCCAGATACCTCGATGCCCTTTGAGGATCTTGCCCTTACGGAAACTTCTCCCAATGCATCCTTGCCGCCTGTCGCAGCCTTTAAGGAATAATCCAGCAATTCTAATTTCACGCCTGTTATCTTTTCAATGGCCTTGCAGCACGCGTCCACAGGCCCGTCCCCTGAAGAAGATTCTTTCTTTGTGACGCCGGATTTTACGATCTCCACTGTGGCATGCGGCTCGATATTCTTACCGCTCTTGTATTCAAATCCTGTTATCTTATAGGTCTCAGGTATAGAGACGATCTCGTCCTCTACTATTGCCAGGAGATCCTCGTCAAATACCTCTTTTTTCTTGTCTGCAAGATCTTTAAAGCGCTGGAACGCCTTTACCAGGTCTTCTTTTTCTAATTCAACTCCCAGCTTTTTCAATCTCTCGCTGAACGCGTGCTTTCCGGAATGTTTTCCCAATACAAGCCGCGTAGCGCCAAAACCCACATCCTCAGGCTTCATGATCTCATAGGTGGTGCGCTTTTTTAAAATACCGTCCTGGTGAATGCCTGCCTCGTGACTGAATGCATTGCGGCCTACTACTGCCTTGTTGGGCTGGACTACAATGCCTGTGAGCTTACTTACAAGACGGCTTGTCTTGTAAAGCTCGGCTGTTTTTATAGATGTAGTGCATTTAAAAATATCCTGCCTGGTCTTAAGCGTCATTACTATTTCTTCCAATGAAGCATTGCCTGCCCTTTCGCCAAGTCCGTTTATCGTGCATTCGATCTGCTCGGCTCCATTTTGAATCGCCGCAAGAGAATTACTAACGCCGAGCCCCAGGTCATTATGGCAATGTACGCTTATTATCGCCTTATTTGAATTCGGGACCTTTGTCTTTATGATCTTTATAAGATTGCCGAATTCAGCTGGTATCGCATATCCGACAGTATCAGGTATATTCACTGTCTTTGCGCCGGCTTTTATTACTCTCTCGACCACGCGGCACAGAAAATCTACTTCTGAGCGCGAGGCATCTTCTGGAGAGAATTCAACATCGCTAGAGAATTTGCGGGCATATCTTACGAATTCTTCTGCCTGTTTCAATATCTCTGACTCTGCCTTTTTTAATTTATACTGCATGTGGATCTTTGAAGTGGCCAAAAATACATGGATCCTTGAGCGGCCTGCGTTCTTAAGCGCGTCTCTGCAGCGGTCTATATCTTCTTTCTTTGCCCTGGCAAGGCCGCATATGGACGGGCCTTTGATCTGGGACGCGACTTCGCTCACTGCCTGGAAATCACCAGTTGACGCAATGGGAAATCCTGCCTCGATTACGTCAACGCCAAGGCGCGCAAGCTGTTTGGCGATCTCTATCTTTGCCTTTATGTCCAGACTCGCCCCTGGCGACTGCTCCCCATCCCGCAACGTTGTATCGAAAATGATTATTCGCTTCATAATCCTCGATGCTCGATCCTCGATCCTCGATGCTCGTCATTGCTTTTACGAGTATCGAGCATATAGTATCGAGCATCGAACAAGTAAACTAAACCGTCATTTAATCCAATCCATCATGCCGCGGAGCTTCTTACCAATCACCTCAACAGGATGGGTATCGTCTGCTTTTCTTAATTTAGTAAATTCAGGCCTGCCGTTTTCATTTTCTTTGATCCATTCCCTGGCAAACTTACCAGACTGAACTTCCTTCAATATCTTCTTCATTTCCTTACGGGTCCTCTCGTTTATGACCCTTTTGCCTCGCGTAAGATCCCCGTATTCTGCTGTATCTGAAACTCGTTTGCGCATACCCTGGATGCCTGTTCTGTAAATCAGATCTGTGATCAATTTCAATTCATGCAAACATTCAAAATACGCTATCTCTGGCTGGTATCCGGCCTCTATCAATGTATCAAAGCCTGCCTTGATAAGTTCAGTGGCTCCGCCGCACAATACCACCTGTTCTCCAAAAAGATCTGTCTCTGTCTCTTCCTTAAATGTGGTCTCGATAACACCTGCCCTTGTGCCTCCTATGCCCTTTGCATATGCAAGGCCCAGCTTAAGCGCGTCACCGCTTGCATCCTGAAATACAGCCACAAGGCACGGAACGCCTTTTCCCTCTTCATACATCTGCCTTACAAGCGCGCCAGGGCCTTTGGGCGCCACCATAAATACATCTATTTTTTTGGGCGGCTTGATCTGCTTAAAATGTATGTTGAAGCCATGAGAAAAAACCAGGGCCTTTCCTTTTTTAAGGTTCGGCTTTATGGATTCTTTATAGACCTTTGCCTGCACATGGTCCTGAGTAAGTATCTGTATGATATCAGCCTCTTTGGCTGCCTCAACCGCGGCAACCGGCGTAAAACCATCAGCCTGCGCGGTCTTATAGTTTTCTGTTCCTTCTAATTCGCTCACGATTACATCAAGCCCGCTGTCACGCAGATTCAATGCCTGGCCGCGGCCCTGAATGCCATAGCCAATGATCGCGATCTTCTTGCCTTTTAAAACATTTAAATCCGCATCCTTGTCATAATAGATCTTTGCCATTACTTCCTCCCCATTGCGATACGGCCGGTTCGCACTGCCTCAGCGATACCGAACGGCCTGATCATCTCTATGAAAGACTTTATCTTATTCTCATCACCTGTTACCTCTATAACAGCTGTGTCTTTCCTTGCGTCATCTATCTTTGCCTGAAATGTATCCGCTATCTGCAGGATCTCAGAGCGATTCTTAGGATCTATCTTGACCTTCACAAGCACTAGTTCCCTGTCTATAAAATCCTCTTCTGTAAGATCAATGACCTTTATAGTATCTATGAGCCTGTTGAGCTGCTTCTTGACCTGCTCCAACGTCTTCTCATCTCCGTCCACAACAATAGTCATCCTCGAGATAGACGGATCCTCTGTCTCTCCTACGGTGAGGCTATCGATATTAAAGCCTCGCGCGCTAAAAAGCCCTGATACATGCGTTAACACACCAAAGTGATTCTCGACTAATACCGAGATAGTCTTTTTCATTGATTTCTCCCGCAACACCTCCGCAACCCCGGAGGTTGCCGTGCTGGCAACCTCCGGGGTTGCGGAGGTCGCTTACGCCAATGCCCCTATCATCTTGTTAATAGGCTGACCTGCTGGCACCATTGGAAACACGTTCTCCTCTGGCTCAACGCGAAAATCCATAAGAACAGGCCCCTTTATATCTAACGCCTTTTTTATTGCCTTTTTAACGTCTGATTTCTTGGTGATCCTTATGCCAGCCGCGCCATACGCTTCTGCGAGCTTTACAAAATCAGGGCATGACTCCAACAAAGTATGTGAGTATCTCTTCTTGTAAAAAAGTTCCTGCCACTGCCTGACCATGCCCAGACAGCCATTATTCAGAATAGCGATCTTAACAGGCAGCTTATTTGCAACAGCTGTTGTGAGCTCCTGTATATTCATCTGGATACTCCCGTCGCCCGCAATGTCAAAGACTATTCTTTTAGGGCAGCCCATCTGCGCGCCTATTGCAGCTGGAAATCCATAGCCCATTGTGCCAAGGCCGCCGCTTGATACGAATTGCCTGGG
>JAHIRR010000257.1 GCA_018818505.1 Candidatus Omnitrophota bacterium
CGAAATGCCTATCTCCGCGCCCATGCCAAATTGATATCCATCTGTAAATCTGGTGGAGGCGTTTAGATACACGCAGGATGAATCCACCCTGCGCAAAAATTCATCCGCCACCTTTTTATTTTTCGTCACTATTGCGTCTGAATGAGCTGAGCCATATTTATTTATAAAATCGATCGCCTCATTCACGTCATCGACCACCTTGATGGCCAGTATCAGATCCAGATATTCCGCATACCAGTCTTTCTCAGTCGCTGTCTTTATATTCTTCAATATCTTGCGCGTCTCTTGGCATCCCCGCAGCTCTACGCCTGGGTCTCTTAAAATACTGTATAGCTGCGGCAAAAACTTCTGCGCCACAGCCTTGTGCACCAAAAGCGTCTCTATGGCATTGCACACGCCAGGCCGCTGTACCTTTGCATTAAACGCGATCTCAAGCGCCTTCTTTAAATCAGCGAATTTATCAACATAAAGATGACACACGCCCTTATAATGTTTTATGACAGGGATCTTGGAAATCTCCGTAACATGTTTTATTAATCCCTCACCACCCCTTGGTATCACAACATCCACAAACTCGGAGGCATTTAACAAAACCTCCACTGCCTTTCTATCAGTAATGTCGATCATGCTGATGGCCGAACGCGGTATACCAAACTTTTCAATATCCTGCGTGATCACCTTATGGATAGCGATATTGGAATCTATTGATTCGCTCCCGCCTCGCAAAACACAGCTATTGCCTGACTTCAGGCACAGGCCTGCGCAATCACTTGTCACATTGGGCCTGGATTCATAGATAATACCGGCCACGCCTATTGGCACGCGCACCTTTTTTATCTTAAGTCCATTCGGCCGCTTCCATTGCCTTAGCACTTCATTGACCGGATCCTTTAAACCTGCGACTGAACGCAGGCCCTCAGCCATATCTTTTATGCGGCTATTTGTAAGAGTGAGCCTGTCTATCATGGCCTTTGAGAGGCCCTTTCTCTTAGCAGACGCAACATCCTTGGCATTCCGCAAGAGTATAAATCTGGAATTCTTCAAAAGCGCCTGCGCCATTGCCGCCAGGGCTCTATTCTTATTCTTGGTAGAGACACTCGCCAGCACCCTCGAAGCATCCTTGGCCTGCGCCAGCATCTTTAAGATCTTATCCTTTAGTTGCATCTGACTTCCTTCCTTCAGCCGGCATGAAAACCGTACCCACGTTCTCTCCTCTTGTAATCTTCAAAAGGATCTCTTTGCTGCGTCCATTTGCAATAACACACGAAATCCCCGAGTCTACTGCGATCTTACATGCCTCCAGCTTCGTCCTCATGCCGCCGAGCGAATATTCCTTATCCGTGCCGCGCGCGGCCTTCTCTATTTCAGCGTCGATCTTCGCAACAACATCAATACATCTATTGCCAATACATAATCCATCGACGTCTGTAAGCATGATCAAAAGATCCGCGCTCACAAGATTCGCCACCAGCGCGGAAAGTTTATCATTGTCCCCGAATTTTATCTCATCCACAGATACTGTATCGTTTTCATTTATAACAGGCACGGCCTTTTTGCTCAACAATGTATTAAGCGTGTTCTCAGCATTCAAATACCTGCGCTTCTCGCGTATATCCTCCCATGTCAAAAGCACCTGCGCAGCATGAAAGCCTGATTTCCTGAAACATTCCTCGTAGGTCCTCATTAAGTGCCCCTGGCCCACAGCTGCGCATGCCTGCTGTTCAGGCAGAATAGTCGGCCGCTTCTTCATACCCAGTATATGCATGCCTGCGCCGATTGCGCCAGATGAAACCACTATTACCTCACGGCCCTGTTTTAAAAGAAAGGCGATCTGTTTTGTAAATCTATTCATCCACGCCTTATCAAGGGCAAAATCCTTGGAAGCGAGCACACTCGTCCCTACCTTTATGACTATTCGCTTTGCCTTTTTTAAATCCTGTCTATTCATAAAGTTACCTGTTCCACCGCGTAGGTGGAATTAATTCCACCTACGCGGTGGAACAGGGTCTCATTTATAATTTCCTATATGTTGCTTCCAATAACTCTTTTATGCCCTCTCCGGTGGCGCACGATATTGGGTATATTTTCTTGCGTGTCTTTTTCTTAAAGTCCTTGAGATTCTCTGAGGCCTGCGGAAGATCCATTTTATTCGCTGCTAGGATTTGAGGCCGCTTCAAAAGTGAGGGGTTGTACAGGCCTAGCTCGTTATTTATAGACTCTAGATCGCGCGCAGGAGAACGCCCTTCCACAGCTGCCATATCTACCATATGAATAAGGACCTTGGTTCTTTCAACGTGCCTCAAGAATTCATCGCCCAGGCCCCTGCCAGAATGAGCGCCTTCTATTAATCCAGGTATATCGCAAATAACAAGACTTC
Source organism: Candidatus Omnitrophota bacterium (assembly GCA_018818505.1). Next base: position 2,378 of record JAHIRR010000257.1, read on the forward strand.
TTTCTCTGCCCAAACGCGCCACGCCCAGAGTAGGCGTCTTTGTTGTAAAAGAATAACTGGCTACCTTGGGCTTTGCATTGGATACGCGGGAAATCAAGCTGGACTTTCCGACATTCGGATAGCCAATGATGCCGACATCAGCGACTAATTTGAGTTCCAGTACGATGTCTTTTTCTTCGCCATCTTTTCCAGGAGTAGCGTCCCTGTGCCTGGAATTGCCTTTGCCGCCTTCGCCGCCCTTGACAATTACTATTGAACGGCCTGATTTATTCAGGTCGCAATACGTAATGTCTTCGTGCTTGTCTTTGACAAGTGTGCCGATACTGACCCTTATTATGCAATCTTTGCCGTCAGATCCTTTTTTGTGATTACTGCTGGCATTGGAACCCGACTCAGCCTTAAAATGCTTGCGATAATAAAAATCTACAAGGGTCTGAACATTGTTGTCTGCAATAATTATAACATCCCCGCCCTTGCCGCCGTCTCCTCCATCAGGCCGCTTCCACCTTTGAAACTTGCCTTTAGAAAAACTGTGGCAGCCATCTCCGCCCTCACCAGCCTTGACATTGATTGCTGCATGGTCAATAAACATTTTATTTATTCATGTCATTGCGAGGAGCAAAGCGACGAAGCAATCTCAGAGATTGCTTCGCTCCGCTCGCAATGACAGTATGGTTCAGAGTACATTGATCTTACGCATATTGCCGAATTTCACCACACCATCCTTGAGCGCGAACAGGGTCCTGTCCCTGCCCATGCCTACGCCCATACCAGGAAAAAACTTAGTGCCTTTCTGCCTGACAAGGATGCTGCCAGCGCTAACGAACTGGCCCTCAAAGCGTTTCACGCCAAGTCGTTGCGAATTACTGCTTCTACCGTTCTTTGAACTTCCTTGTGATTTGGTATGTGCCATCTTGATCCTCCTTGATTTCGACGCTTTATGTCGCGATGTTTTTCACTTTAAGCAATGTATACGTCTGCCTGTGCCCGATCTTTTTTCTGGAATTGCCGAGCCTTCTTCTGTACTTAAAGGATATTGTCTTTTTGTCGCGTTTTTCTCCTACGATCTCGCAGACAACAGATGCCCCCTTTATATATGGCTTGCCTACTGATATCTCTTTTTTATCAGAGACAAAAAGTACCTTA
>JAHIRR010000258.1 GCA_018818505.1 Candidatus Omnitrophota bacterium
ATCAATTTACCATTTTTAATAATGTCTCTTACTGTAGTTACTTTGTCAAGACTGTGAACAGCTTCCATGCCTCCTGATTTAAATGCTCTAAATTGTGCAGCTGCTTCGTTTCCTAATACCATGACAACTAAAAGATTATCCCTGGATGCTTTTCCTATTTCGTTTATCATCAATACCTTTTCTTTCTCATTCTGTTTTGCAATAATAACCGGAGTCTTGCCTTCCTCTATAGATCTGGATATTCTATTTGCATATAACTTTTTTTCTGCCAGGACGACTCTGGCTTCATATAAATCTATGTTCTTATCGCGCTCCATAACAGGAACCAATTCTAGCTTGCAATGTTTTTGTGCTTCAGCTAAGCTCTCTCTCGCTTGAAATATCCTTAAATTTTCCATATCAGGCGGCATAAAATCTGGATTTAAGGCAAGAAGCGGCGCTTTTAAAGAATCCCCTATCTTAGGTCGCACCCACCCCAGATCAACCAGCACCTTCATGAGTCCACGACGGTCATCAGAAACACTCTCGCCTTCCAACGTCACCGTCTCTGCTTGGTCAATCCTCTTCTTTAGCGCGTCATTAGATGCTACAATGGTTACCTCGCTCAGTTTTACACCTTCCAATGCCTTGTGCAGTAAATCCAAACTAGATACTATCTCAGAAAGTTTAAAAACAAGGCCGCCATAAGCCGTTTTCATGGCAACGCGCTCTGATTCTAGTGCTGTCGAAGGCACTAGTGATTCTCCTAGCAGGCCAATTCTGGAACTCAAATTAGGTAAACTCTTATTAACTGTTGCCACCATAACATTTTTTGTAGGATCTTCTATCTCGTCTAACCTTATTCCTGAAATCTCTTCGTAGTGTTTGATTATAGTTTTCATATGCCAACTATTAAGATTTCTAATATTATCTCTGGAACGCTTTTTTAAAATTTCCTGAATCTCTCGCAACGGACCATATATCTCCTTTATCTTTTCTACTAATGCCTCTTTATTCGAAGACAATTTTTCAGTTGCCTTTTCCACTTTTCCTATAAAATCTGCGTTTTCGAAAAGGGTTTTATCTGTTAGCTCTTTATATAACCCCTCAACCGCTGTTAGCCTATTTACTACCTCCTCTTTAAGGTCATCCTTGATTTTCTTCTTATCAGATGTAAGGCCTTCGGCTAAATCCGCAAATCCATTTAAAAATTTCTTCTCGTCAATAATTCTCTGCACAAATTCTTTAGTGCCTGATGCCGGCAGCATATGTTTTAGTGTATATTTAATCACTCCGGCATAATCTATAATAGATTTTATATTCTTATCTGTAAATTCCTCACTTTTAAATTCTTTTTCAATTAGCCCTAAATAAACATGTATATTTTTAAATTTTTCAGCAACCAGTGTATTTGAGGCCAGTTCATCCTTACCGCCAAAGGCAGCTAGTAATGTTTCGGCTTCAGCATCGGTAGAAGCCAGCAAACCCAATGCCTCTCTTGCCTTATTCACATCTGTGTTGGATATATCCTTGTCTACAAGGTCTTTTATCTTCTCTAATAGAACCTTGCTTTCACGAATAGCCGGATATTCCTTGGCCCTATAAGAAAAAGACAGGATATCTGCCAATGCGCCACACACACCATAGACATCTAATGGATTTGTTGTTATTTTGGGCGTGGAGCGCTCTATCTTTACCTCTTGCTTTTCATTAATCCCAGCTTTCTTAATTTCTATAGCTTTGGAAAGGTAAAAGTTATCTTTTTTTATGTCATCCAAGACATCTATTGCCTTTTTGGTATATTTATGAGTAGGTTGACCTTTAAGGATTTGACCTAACGCATCAGCAACATTGGTATCAAATTCTGACAAGGGATTAACCTGAGATTTTTCCAATATATTCCTATGGGTATTATAGTAAAGCTTATAAATATTCTTAACTACTCCAATAGCCTCTGGGCCCATGTAATATGCTATTAATATTGCCCACTTCGCTTCGTGTGCAATGATATCATCTTTAAGTTTCGATATGAGAAATTTATTTACCTTGCCTTTTTCTTCTAAGCTTGAAAGTATATCTGCTACGAGCTTAATGCACGAAAGGTCTTCTTTCTTTACAACGATGTGCTGTTTGTTTTCTGCAAGCCTAGAATAAAGTCCTTGAGCAAGATCTTCGACTACATCCTTGTCTTGATAGGTTGAGGCAAATTTCCATAAAGCAAAGGTTATTGCCTCATCAAAAAGACTCTCATCTCCTCTATACTGATTAATAAGTATGCCCACTAGATCTGGATGTGGGTCTGTAAGCATGTATAGTTTAATCACGCCTATCTTAATCTTATCCAACTCTTCTTTTTCTATATGTTCATTAGGTTCCAGGCTTAAGATAGAATCTAGTTTTTTTAGCGCTTCAACAACGTCTTGATTTTCTTTCCCTGCGAAGATCTCTTTGAGCTGCTCATTAGATGATATGGTTAAAAGACGCTTATCCTTATTTCCATCCGAAAACATAGGCTGCACACGCAAGGTATCTGCATACACAATATTCGTAAGCACAAAACTACATAGCACTAATATAGAAACTATCCTGCTTATCTTCATTTCACTCTCCTATAAATCTTTTATAATCTCTTATTTATTGTAGCATAACTTTACATTTAAAGCAAGACCTAAAATGTAAAGAGTGGTGTCAACATAATTGTACACTTTCATGCTCGTTCTCTTTGATAACAGTTATATAATAATGC
>JAHIRR010000259.1 GCA_018818505.1 Candidatus Omnitrophota bacterium
ATGCCTGACTCAGCATCCTTATCTCCAGTCGTTACCCATACTCTATCATCATAAGGGTCACAAAAAACCCCATGAATATGTCTAATGCTTCCCCTTTCAAAAGTGTGATTTACCTGCCAAGTATCCGCATTATCTTTTGATTCATAAATATTAACCTCATTTCTATCGGAATTACGGAAATATTCCCCCCATAAAAGAGTTCCATCTTGTGCCCGACACATAGAAAGCGGTCTTGAGCCTCGCGGAACATCAAATGAATTAATTATTTTTCCTTTATCAGGGTCAAATTTATAGATCTTATTCTTCGCTATAAACACTAGATTACCATCTTTAGAAAATAATGCTGAATGTATCCCTTTGCGAGTTATTCTAGTATATAAGCCGGGAGATGATACCGCCTGATGGGGCAAATTACCTGATATAGATTCCCATGTTTCCCCAAGGTTTTTACTTATGCATATATGCTTGCCTATCTGCGCGTACAAAGTATCACCTTTTACATATATGACTCTTGCATTTTTCTTTAAAAATAATTCTTTATTCATTATTTGCACCTTACATCTTTTCTGCCATAAGCCTATATGAAACAGATAAAAACAACGATCTGCAAAGAAAGCTATCAACAACACTTAATATGTTACCCGGAATAAATCTCCAAAAGGCAGGCGGCAGAGCATATCCCCCTTTTAATGAAGATATCTTAAATCCATGTTTTTTCAGGATTCGCGCGATCTTGTATGGAGAAAGCGCGTTCCGTCTGCGAAAAATCCGATTATAATAATTCCCCGGATTCGTCTCCTGCAAAACCAAGCGTCCACCCGGCTTTAATAATTTACCGACCAATTCCAAAAGTTTTTCGTTCGGTTTTATGTCGTTAAACGCGAAAAGAAAATTTATAGCGTCGAACTTGTCTAACTCATCTGTATTTATTTTCATAATATCCCGGCACATAATTTTAAGATTTAATTCCCTCTCTATGATTTTTTCATAGAATTGTTTTCTTTTTTCAACCAAAGCGCAAACATCCTCTCTTATATCACATCCGACAACATTCGCGCCTAATAATGCCATTAAAAGAACTTGGTTTCCGCATCCGCACCCTATTTCCAAAAATCTTAGATCTTTTTTTTGAGATCCATAAAAATAATCTAGCGTTTTCGTTAAATTCCCGGCAAAGTGATGCAAGAAAAATTCGCGGGATTTTTTCGAGAAATACTTTCCGTAATAGTTCCGCGTATCATGCAGGAGTTTGGACATCCATTCCGGATAGTCGTCCTGAGACGTCTCCAGCAAAAGATTACCGTACCATTTCTCTGGACATTTTTTATCCGAAAATACACTGTCTTTATCCGGCAAATAATATTTTTCTTCGTTATTATCCATTATTTATATATTATTTTTTAAATCCATTTTTCTTTGAACATTAGAAATGACCCACCGGAATTTTCCGTTTTTGGTTCTGGCGATATCATCAACGAATTCCAATGTTATCTTAATGTCGTTTCCCAAGCATTTTTTGAGACCCCCGATCAAGAGCCCCGAATCTTTCTTACTATACTGTTCGTTCTTAACGATCTTTATTTTTACCGCATGAACGTCATCCTGAATTATTTGTGACTTTTTTATATTTCTCATAGGTTTAAACGGAAAAGTAAGTAATGATCCTGAGACATATCTTCCGTCAGGAGTTAATATTTGATCTTCCGCCTTAGTTTTTACAGGAGCCATCAATGGAGATTTTCTATCGCAAGAACATTCATTCGGCAGAAATTCCCCTAGATCCCCCGTATCATATCTAATCAACGGCATACTGAAATTTTCTAATCCGGTGCATATTATACGCCCTTCGGTTCCGGGAGATTCTGTAAGGTCTTGTCCGTTCAGGATCTGAGTAACGGCATATTCCATATTAAGATGAAGCCCTTCATGATATTCACATTCATTAGAAATAAAAAACATTTCAGATAATCCATATTTATCAAATATCTTGCACTGAAATACCCTCTCAATAATTTCCCTTTGTATCGGGTAAAGTGTTTCCGATGATGTAAATACAGCATTTAACTTATATTTTATATTCTTTTCGTCCATATATCTGGCTAGGACATAGACGGCAGATGGATATGCCTCGATCGCTTGAGGTTCAAATTCGAACATTTTATCGACATAATAGTGCATAAATTTTTCGCTTAGATGATATGTTGAGAAAAATAATTGTTTATCCCATTTGTTGTGCATCCAAAACGGCACCTCGGTCCGATCCCGATTGATAATTCTTCTTCCCTGGATGCTGATACGTCTATCATCAAAATTAAATCCCGCCCAATTCCAATACCTCCACATATACGCCCTATTTAAAGAGTAACTTTTTAGGTCTACAAAAAAATGCATTGGTGAACCTGTTGTCCCGCTTGTATTCCTGCTGAGTCTCTGATTTTTGGGAATATTACTTGCAGTAAGTGAACCCCGGTTGTTTTTGACGCAATCCCTGGTCAAAATAGGGATCTTCTGAATATCTTCTAATTTTTTTATATCAGAAGGTTGTAATTTTATTTCATCGAATAAATTCCTGTAATACGGAACATTATTGTAACAGTGTTCCACCATGATCTTGAGTTTTTCCATCTGTAGTGCCTGCAGTTCTGAGATCGAATAGTTTTGGCTCTTTTTTAGTTCCTGTAATTTTTCATAAAATTCTTTTTGAAATTTTTGCTTAGTTATCCGTCTTGCTTCCAAATTAAATAAAAACTTCTGCAAAGCGATCGGGCTCATCAGGTATATATCTTCTTTTTTAATCATTTGTTACCATTTCGCCGATAAAAACCAATTATTTAAATTTCCTTTTAAACCTTCACAATTCGTATAAAAATTATTGTTCAAAAGCCTAGCCCTGACACGACTATTTCTTCTTAAAAATGATGTTCAAAAATGTAAATTCCTCGCCATCCCATACAACACATCTGTCGGAACAATCTAGCATAAACGATGGTTCACATAGCTCGAATCCATAGCAAGATGCCCTCTCAAGAACTCGCTCTATATCCTCTTTTGAAAAAAT
>JAHIRR010000018.1 GCA_018818505.1 Candidatus Omnitrophota bacterium
CAAGCATCTTGATTAAACTTAAATAATTATACATTCACTACCTCTTTTGAGCGCACGACGTACTGTTAAAAAAGATACCACAGAGAACACAGAGATTTTTTATAATAAAATCCTCTGTGTTCTCATAAGATTAGTCTCTTTATCCCTTGTTTAAGTCTTAAAACATTAAAAATTAATCAAAAGCCCTGTTTTCTTATCCATGACTTTCAGATAAGTCAGCAGTTGAACTTTAGGGTATCCTTTTTTGAGGACACAGAGAAAATTTATTTATTTCTCTGTGCTCTCTGTGGTTTCTTTTTTTTCATACTCTATCTGACGCTACCGCTTACGATCGAGTCCACGACCATGGCGACCTGCCTCATTTCCCTGACATCATGCACCCGTACAACATCCGCCCCGTTTTTTATAGCTATGGCCGCGGCTGCTGCGGTCCCGAAAATCCTCTGGCTCGGCTCAACACCAAGTATATTGCCTATAAAAGATTTTCTCGACGGACCCACAAGGATCGGCCTGCCCAGCGCCTTAAAATACGAAAGATTTTGCAGGATCTCCAAATTATGCTCGAACGTCTTTCCAAAGCCTATGCCTGGATCTATTATTATATTCTCTTGTTTCACGCCATTAGCTTCCGCATTCTTGATAAGGCCTGCCAGCTTTTCTGTGATCTCGATCATCAAATCGCTATAGACTGGCTTCTCCTGCATGGTCTGCGGCCCGCCTTTTATATGCATGATAATAACGTTTGCATCGTATCGAGCTGCGAGTTTTGCCATGCCAGCGTCGGACTCGAGCCCGGTTATGTCATTGATCATTGAAGCGCCTTTATCCAGCGCTTGGCGGGCCACCTCAGACTTTCTTGTATCAATTGAGATCGGAACGCTGACGGCCTTGGACAATCTCTCTATGACGGGTATGACCCTTTTTATTTCTTCTTCAATGCTGACTGCTGCGGCGCCTGGCCGCGTTGATTCTCCGCCCACATCGATGATATCCGCGCCCTCGTCTATCATCTTTTCTGCCTGCTCGACTGCGCGGCCAACATCCTCATGTATCCCGTCGCCGCTAAATGAATCTGGCGTAAGATTCAATATTCCCATTATATATGTGCGCGAACCGAAATCAAGCCGGAAAGACAAGATTTTTTACCTCCTCTAAATCCATTACCTCTTTTTCCAATAATTTCTCAGCTAAAAGTTTTAACTTATCCTTGTTAGCTGAGAGTTCTTTTTTCGCCCTTGCGTAACACTCGTCAATAATCCTGCGCACCTCTTTATCTATCTCCACTGCAGTCTGTTCGCTGTAATTCTTTTCCTCGGTTATGTCACGGCCCAGGAATATCTGATGTTCGCGCCTGCCAAAGGTAAGACTGCCTAACTTCTCGCTCATACCCCAGCGCATGACCATGTCTCTTGCATTCGTAGTGGCCTTTTCGAGATCGTCCTGCGCGCCTGTTGAAATCTCTTTAAACACGATTTCCTCGCTGACCCTGCCCCCAAGTATCCCAACTATCTTCCCGAGAAGTTCTTTTTTAGTAGTTATGTGTCTATCTTCTGTTGGGAGCCTCATGGTGTATCCGAGCGCAACGCCTCGCGGTATGATCGAAACCTTATGCAGCGGATCTGCGCCAGGTATAAGAAGCGCCAGAAGCGCGTGGCCTGACTCATGATACGCGACGATTTTTTTCTCCTCTGCGTTTATCACACGCGTCTTTTTTTCAGGGCCCGCGATAACTCTTTCAATAGACTCCTGCATATCTTTTATTTCGACGCTATTCTTATTTTTTCGCGCAGCTAAAAGCGCTGCCTCATTTACTAAATTCGCCAGGTCTGCCCCTGAAAAACCAGGCGTCTGCCGCGCAATTTCCTTCAGGTCAACAGACTTATCTATTTTTATACTCCTGATATGGACCTTCAATATCTCTTCCCTGCCAATAATATCTGGCCGCGTAATAACGACCATCCTGTCAAACCTGCCTGGCCGCAAAAGCGCGGGATCGAGCACGTCAGGCCTGTTAGTCGCCGCGATCAATATAACGCCTTCCTGCGTGTTAAAACCATCCATCTCCACTAATAACGCGTTAAGCGTCTGCTCGCGCTCATCATGGCCGCCGCCAATGCCTGCAAATCTCTGCCTTCCAACCGCGTCTATCTCATCCATAAAAATAATCGCCCCTGTGCCGCCTGTCTTTGCGGCGCGCTTTGCCTGTTCAAAGAGATCACGCACCCTTGAAGCGCCCACGCCCACAAACATCTCTACAAAATCAGAACCGCTGATACTGAAAAACGGCACACCTGCCTCGCCGCTTACTGCCTTTGCTAACAGAGTCTTGCCTGTGCCAGGCGGGCCCATCACCAGCACGCCCTTGGGTATCTTTCCTCCAAGTTTCTGAAATTTCTTCGGGTCCTTTAGAAAATCAATGATCTCTTTTAGCTCTTCCTTTGCCTCATCCACGCCAGCAACATCCTTGAAGGTGATCTTTGTCTGTCCGCCAGCTACCTGCCTGGCGCGGCTCTTCCCGAAAGAGAGTATCTTTCCTCCGCCCTGCGCAGCGCCTCTATACACGAAGAACCACAAAAATCCTATAAACAGAAACATCGGGCCAAGGGAATAAAAAAGATTTACCAGTAATGTCCTTGCGGGCTTCACATCAAAATCCTCAACATTCTGCTTCAATAGCCGCAATAGATCCTGGTCGCCATCAGGTATATACACAGCAAAACTCGTACCGCTTGAAAACATTCCTTTGACCCTGCTGTCAACCTTAACAGCAGATGCTATTGCGCCTGTATCCCTGTTAGTCTCGAGAAGCCTGTAAAATTCTCCGTAGCTTAATTCCTGTGGCACGCCCTGCGCAGAATAAGATCCTATTCTAAGTATATATACCAGGAGCAAAAACAGTCCTACCCACAAAAAGATATTCTTGTTAGCCTTATTCTTATTATTGTCCGCCTTCTTAATAGGCTTTACAGGATTAGTATGTTGCATAGTTAGTATATTTTAGCACCTATGTGCCAAAAAATCAACCCCTTAAGCATAAAGATATGCTATTTTTGTGTTTTACTACATCCACGCCCGAGGGTAGGTCAACCTTTGAATTCACTGGCCTCACATGGATAAG
>JAHIRR010000260.1 GCA_018818505.1 Candidatus Omnitrophota bacterium
CCAATCGCCTATAGAAACCATCCGTCCTACCTATTTGGACAATATCTCTTACGAGGTAGATGGCGTGATCCATGCCTCTTGCTGGGGCTGGCCAGGCCTTGATCCCGCAGGCATTTCCCGCAGATACAGCATGCAGGCCGCACCCCTTCTTAAGCAAATAGCAGATAGAGGTCTTGATAACCTGCCTGACTATATCAAAAAAGCTACGTTTATTCCCTGATTTTCAATAAAAAAATTTCTTGACAATACGGGTATTTTGTATATACTTAATGACCGTATGAACATATGTTCATACGGTAAATAGGAAGGGGGTGGCGCGATGCGCATTAAGAGGGCGCGGCAGATATTGAAGGCGTTTTCTGACGATACGAGGCTGAGGATAGTTAATCTATTGAATAGGCAGGATTTGACTGTGACAGAGATTTGCCGGACCCTTAACAGAAACCAGTCAATCATATCCAAGCACCTGACGCGGCTCAGGCTGATAGGTATAGCAGGAGACAGGAGAAAAGGCAGAAATGTCTATTATTACTTGATGCGTTCAAAAGACAGGTCTCATGATAGGTTGGTCAGTGTCATAACAGATACGCTTTCAGGGCTGGAGGTTTTTAAGGAAGATTTAAGGAAGGCAAGGAAGCTAAAGAAAAAAATATGAAAAAGGAGGAGATGATGCGGAGATTTTTATCAGTTATATTAACAGTATCTATTTTGTGTTTTTCGTCAGGACTATCCTTGGCACAGGAGCAAGACATGGATTATGTATGGGGTACGGTAGTAAAGGTTTCTCCTGAGGAGATCACTGTTTCAGAATATGAATATGATTTAGATGAGGAGATAGATGTAGTTTATAAGATAGATCCTGATGTAAAGTTAGAAGGCATAGACGTCCTTAATGAGCTTAGTGAAGGAGATAGCATAGAGATAGCTTATGTGATAGAAGACAAGAATAAAATAGCAAAGGGCATTACATTAGAAGGAACTTACTATGGTTCCGAGGAATTGGAGTAAGAAAGCGAATATCTGCCTGGGAGAGGGGAAGACATAGAGTATTAATTTATTGTATGGAATTTCAATATTCGATCCTCGATGCTGGATACTAGATACTCGTAAAAGCAATAACGAGCATCGAGAATCAAGGATCGAGTATCGAGACAGGTTGCGACCGAAGGGAGCTAACTTGTGAGAGAGAAAAGAAGATTTATAAGATTTAACATCGCCCTGAAGGTGCTTTATGTGATCCGAAAAGAACCCAGGGAGGAAAAAACAGGCATCACTAAAGACGTAAGCGCAGGGGGCCTGGAACTATTGACCAAAGAAAAGATGATGCCCGGAAGCAAGATGGAGATTACTATATACATACCAGAAGCGCTAAATCCAGTGCACCTTAATGGCACAATAGTCTGGTCTAAAGAAACAAACGGGGATGAAAAATCATCCTATAGCACAGGCGTTGAGTTCGGAAAAATAGAAGAAGACAATAAAAGTACATTTTTGAGGTTTCTGTGCAATCTGATGTATAAAAGACTTGGGAAAAAGAAAGGCGGTTGATCTGGATGGATAAACTAGAAAAAAGAATAGCGGAGGACCTAAAAGGATCTATAAAAAGCAGGGATCCACTGCGCACTTCGACGCTGCGCATGATAACGGCCTCCATACAGAATCTCGCCATAGAAAAAAAGTCAAAAGAGCTCGACGACAGCGACATCCTTAAGATAATATCTAAGCAGGTAAAGCAGCATCAGGATTCCATAGAGAATTTTAAGAAGGGCGAGAGACCTGATCTCGTGGAAAAGGAAGAGAAGGAACTCGGAATACTCAAGGCATACCTGCCTGAACAGCTTGGCGAAAAGGAAGTAGAGGCTGCGGTAAAAAAGGCCATAGCTGAGACAGGCGCAAGCTCCAAGGCCGATTTTGGCAAAGTAATGAAGGGGGCTATGCAGGAATTAAAAGGCCATGCCGACGGAAAGGTTGTAAGCAGCATCATCCAGAAATTATTACCATAATCTTGCCGAGGCCGAACCTCGGCTTTTTTAAAAGCCGAGGTTCGGCCTCAGGACAGGCAAACATGAGACATTTTATAGTATCGCTACTCATTTTGTTTAGTTTTTCCGGCTGCGCTACTGTCTATAACCCTGCCACAGGCCAAAAAGAATTCATCTTCATAACCACTTCTACAGAAGTATCCATAGGCAAGGCAGTTTCCGCAAAGGTCGCCAGTCAATATAAGATAAGCAATGACTCTGAGAAAAATAATCGCGTAAAAGAGATAGGCAAGAAAATAGCTGAAGTCTCTGACCGCAAAGACCTTGTATATAACTTTTATGTCATAGAAGAGGATGATCTAAACGCGTTTACCAGCCCTGGCGGGTACCTCTATATAAATTCCGGTCTCCTGGACAAGGCTACAGATGATGAGCTTGCCTGTGTAATAGGGCATGAGGTAGGGCACGTTGCTGCCAGGCACATTGCCAAAAAGATGCAGACCCAGATAGGCTACGATATATTGATGAATATTGCCATGCAGAAAGCAGGCCTTAAGGATGTGCAAACAGCTGCCTCGATCAGTTATAATCTGATCATGCTCGGCTACTCCAGAAAGGATGAACTCCTATCAGATAGGCTTGGCGTGAAATACGCGCATAAGGCCGGGTATGACCCCTATGCGATGATATCCTTCCTAAAAAAGCTAAAAGACTCGAGCAAGAATGATATAGGCCCTGTATTTCTGCGCAGCCACCCTTATGCCTCTGACAGAATAAAGATGCTGGAAAAGGAAATTCC
>JAHIRR010000261.1 GCA_018818505.1 Candidatus Omnitrophota bacterium
ATCTCGAAATTGCGGCCCAATAACCATGGGTGCTTATCAAAGATTTGATGAACATCTGGCTCTTTATTCTTTTCGTTTATTATAACTTTCTCAAGCAAATCAATAATCCTTAGCTTTTGAAAAACCATAGATGCCATCATTGATATCTGATTAAGCTTTAAATCATTTAGAAGCGTACTAAATTTATCTAAATCAGAAGAGGGGGTTTCTGATACTTTTCTTAGAATTAAATCAATTTTTTCAGCCTTAATTTCATATATTTTAACGGCTATTCTATCGAGAGATTCAAAGCTTGAATCACTTAATTTCAAGATATTGGGATTGACCAGTATTTTCTCAAATATATCAGGATCATCAGCAAGTAATTTTTCCAGTTTGGAGTTATCCGCAGCAGAAATTGTTTTTCCCCATCCTGTAATTGGCTGGAGATCGCCATCTATTAATCTTTTTAGGTTTTTCCAATCCTTAAAAAGGAGGTTGAATTTTTGATCTGGTGGAGCATTTTTTCTGAAAAAGTTTTTTTCTAGTATTACATAATTTTTGTCAGGTTTATCTTTCCATCCAACAACAGCAAATTTAACTCTCCCTCCATTCCATTGTCGAGTATCTGCGATTAATTGTTTTGGTTTTGTATCTTTTGAATTTACCATAAATGTATTATACTACTCTCCACCCTAACATAAAAAGCGTTTCAAGTTTGATTTTTTGCTTAAGCTGGCGTTCTACTCTTTCCAATAAGCCTTCCTTTCTTTTGTCCACTTCATCCTGTGCTTGATACAATTGTTGTCGTTTATCGTTGCGTTTCTTTTCCGAATTCTTGATTTCTCGCTGAATTTTGACTTTTTCATCCAAGTTGACGATCTTCCTAGCTTGCGTCTTAGCAGTTTTGATATCAATTTCCAACTTCCTTAAATCTAGCTCAAGTGCTTTTTTCTTGTCTTCCGCCCACTTATCAAGTTTATCGACCTCGTTGTCAAAGAATTCGCTGTTGCGCTCGGCGCTTCTCGATGAAACTATGTTGATCATCTCTTGCTCAACTAAATTCAATTTTTCACATTGTTCTTCTGACAAGGCTTTCGTGGTGACAGACGCTGCCGAAAGAGAAAATACCTTTTTTATAATATCAGGAGCAATTACCGCCCCCGCTTCATCAATCGCCGAAATAATTAAGGTGTCCTCGGCCTCAAGTGCCTCTACTGTATAGCTTGAAACCTTGAGAGCTCCGCTTTTACCGACTAACGGAGCAAGTACGGAAAAAATAGAGGCATTACGCGAATAGTCAAATACAATCTCCGCTTCTTCGACCTGCTTATTTTTAACCTTTTCCAATATCCTTTGAGCCAGTGGGTGTCCTGGCCGATAAACATGAGCATCTTCGATATTCTTACCAATCTTATATGGGCCCGGATGGATACTTCCATTGCGAAAAGGATTATTTTTTAGGACAAATGAATATTCGTGTTCCGCGAATTCCGCATTATTACCTAAATAGAGTTTTGTGACCTCCCATAGCCATCGCTCGTAAGTATCTAGATATGCTTGGCTCTCTTTCTTGTTGATGCGAAGTCGATCGTGCACCTCTGTATCAAAGTTTTCGAGTAGTTTTTGGCGAGTATCCGCCATGTTTTTCTGAATGCTTTCATCCATTTCTGTCTGAAGCTTATCAAACGCAAGATTGATCTCTTCCGTGGTTCGGCAGGTTTGATATATACCAGCAATCCGCTTTTCAAAGTCGACACCAGATTCGATGCTCCCTAAAACCTCGTCACTCGCTCCAAACACGCCTTTAAATAGGTTGAATTTCTGATCCAATAACTCGTATACTCGCTGGTCCGCTGCATTCTTACGGTTTACAAAATTAATAACAACTACATCATGCTTTTGCCCATAGCGGTGGCAACGACCAATGCGCTGCTCAATCCTTTGAGGATTCCATGGAAGATCATAGTTTATGACTAAGGAACAAAATTGCAGATTAATACCCTCTGCCCCAGCCTCAGTAGCAATCATTATCTCCGCCTCATCTTTAAAATAATCAATTAGGGCAGCCCTGATATCGGCTGTTTTTGATCCAGAAATTTTGTCGGTATCCTTATGCTTGACCAACCACTGTTTATAGACCTCTTTTGACTTGTCATCACTATTTGAACCATTAAATATGACAATCTTCCCTTTGTATCCATTATTAGCCAATAGGCTTTCGGCTAGATATTTTTGCGTAATGGTTGATTCAGTAAATATTATTGCTTTCTTTTTAGCACCAAGCTCCCCTGTCATTTCAAATCCCTTTTTAAGAGCAATCAACAACGCGTCACCCTTTGAGTTGGTATAGATTGCTTTCGCTAGATCGCGAAATTTCCCAAGATCAGCTTTTTCCTGTTTCATGGGCTCAATGTCTTCTGCTGTTAATTGATTTCGATTCTTTTTATCGACTTCCTCCTCCTCATCCTCCTCCTCGCAATCAATCCATTCATCGGACATTTCCTCAAATGCCTCAAAGTTTTGTTCTATCTCCACCGTATCACTATCTGGTTTTGTTTTGAGTTTTTGCTTTAACTCTTTGATCTTCTTTTCCAACTTGTACACCAAGCCGTTCAAAGTGCTTGCTATCGCAAAAGAAGAGGAGGCCAAAAGTTTTCGCAGGATCAAAGTCATTAATTGACGCTGACTATGTGGCAGAGCATAAAGCCTTTTTCGCTGCAGATACTCGGACATTCCATCATAGAGTTCAATCTCTTGCTCCGTTGGAACATAGTCTTGTGTGAGAGGCTTTCTCTCGGTGTAGTTAATATACTCTAATACTTGACGACGAAGAGTTCGGATACAAATTGGCTTCAAACGGTTTTTTAGCTCTAGGAACATTTCTTGCCTTGGCTCAACAAGCCCCAGCTCCCCCTCGTAGATATCCTGTTCACGTGAAACGCGCGCATAGTTTGCCTTAAAGCTCTTTAAATCGCCGAATACGTGATCATCAATAATACTCACCAATCCATATAGCTCAAGTAAAGAATTTTGTAGTGGCGTTGCAGTCAACAATATTTTCGGGATTTTAGTCAAGGCCGCTTTTATTTCACGAGCAATCTTATTGCTGGTTTTATATACATTTCTTAAACGATGCGCTTCGTCAACAACTGCTAAATCCCATTTAGTCTGCTTGATATAGGCTGATTTCGATCGGGCAAAATGATAGGAACAGATAACAATCGTATCTTCTTGGTCGAAGGGGTTCAGGTTGCCCTTTTTGATATATTGATTAAATGATTTGGTCTCAAGAATAATAGAGGGAATGAAAAATTTATCTTGTAGCTCCGCATTCCATTGTTTACGCAAACTTGATGGAACAATAATCAGAATTCTACGTTTTCTTTCAGCCCATCTTTGGGACAAGACAAGGCCTGCCTCAATGGTTTTTCCAAGGCCAACTTCATCAGCAAGTATCGCGCCTTTTGAAAGCGGGGAACGGAAAGCAAATAACGCTGCCTCAATTTGGTGAGGA